>CAVAIM010000019.1:0-10495 GCA_963588755.1 bacterium
AGTTATTGAAAAAAATTAGAGTTTATGTGTATAATAAAGTAGTTTGAAAATGGAGGTATGAACATATGTTAGTACTTAAAAATATAAAGAAAGAATATAAAGTTGCTGACCAAAAAATTGAAGCCTTAAAAGGCATTGATTTAGCATTTAGAAAAAATGAATTTGTATCAATTTTAGGTCCTTCAGGTTGTGGTAAAACTACAACTCTAAATATCATTGGTGGACTTGATAGATATACAAGTGGTGACTTATTTATAAATGGAAGATCTACTAAAGAATTTAAGGATAAGGATTGGGATATTTATCGTAATCATAGAGTTGGATTTATCTTCCAAGCTTATAATCTAATTCCTCACCAAACAATACTTGAAAATGTTGAACTTGCATTAACTATTGCAGGTATCAATCAAAAGGAACGTGTTGAAAGAGCTAAAAAGGCTTTAGATGAGGTTGGTCTTAAGGGACAATATAATAAGAAACCTAATCAATTATCAGGTGGTCAATGTCAAAGAGTTGCGATAGCTCGTGCTTTAGTAAATGAGCCTGAAATATTACTTGCTGACGAACCTACTGGTGCACTTGATACTCAAACAAGTATTCAAATTATGGAACTTATTAAGAAGATTTCTAATGAGAAACTTGTAATCATGGTTACTCATAACCCAGAATTAGCTGAAAAGTATTCAACTCGTATTATTAAATTACTTGACGGAGAGGTTTTAAGCGATTCTAATCCATATAGTATTGAAGATGAGAAAAAAGAAGAAGTTAAGCAAGTTGAAAACGAAAAAGCTAAAATGAGCTGGTGGACTAGCTTTAAATTATCTTTTAGAAACTTACTATCTAAAAAAGGTCGTTCTATCTTAATCTCTTTAGCTGGTTCTATTGGTATCATCGGTGTTGCGAGTGTTATATCAGTTTCAACTGGTGTTAATGAATATATATCTGATATGCAAGATGATATGTTATCTGGAAACCCTATTCAAATATCTGAATCTACTTATGATTTAAATAGTATAACTAATCTTATGACTGCAGGCCAAAAGGCTACAATCGCAAAAGAGATTGCAAAGGGAAATGTTAATGTAAACTTCTTACTTGATCAAATACTTGAAATGGTAAATGCCGGAAATAGTATAACAGTTAAGAATGAAATTACTGATGAGTATATTAATTATATATTATCAATGCCTGAAGGTTATTATTCAGATATTAGTCTTAAATATGGATATAGCTTAGGAGATAATATCTTTACTGAATTTACTAGTAAGAGTAAAGATTCAAGTGGTAAGGTAGTTAATACTACTAAGATTCAATCACTTAATTCAATAATTGATAATTATAATTCAGTACTATCTAAGGTTGATGGTTTTACTAGTTCTAGTAGCTATTTAACTTCACTTATAAGTCCTATTAGCCAACTTAAGGCATCTAACTCATATATTGAAACTCAATATGATATCTTAACAGGACATTTACCAGAAGGCGAAAATGAATTATTACTTGTAATTAATCAAGATGAACAAGCTTCTGACTTATTACTTGCTGAACTTGGTTATTATACTCAAGATGAGTTCATTGCGCTAGCTAAAAACTCAATGAGTATTGCAAATAAACTAGATGCAAATCATGATAATGATAAATCAGTATTTGATTATGAAACTATTTTATCTCATGAATTCTATTATGCTCCTGTAGATAAGTTATATACTCTAAATGGTACATCTTTTGATTATAAGTATGATATTACGAGTGAAAAAGATAATTATCAAAAACTTACTATATCTGGTATTGTAAAATTAAAGAGTGGAAGAAATTATGGATGTTTATCAGATGGATTATACTATACTACTGATTTAGCAGTTAAAATGCATCAAGATACATTAAAAGATTATAATAATGGAAGCCTAACTAATATTACATATTCTTATTTTATTAGTAATTATATTAAACAAAGTCAAACTGGAATGGTTGTAAATACTAAAAATAATCCTCTAGTTAAGTATACTTATGATTTCTATAACTATACTGATAATGTAATAGTTGAGGGAGAAGTTGGTTTAGTTGGTACTACTGATTCATCATCAACATTTATGTCTACATTTATGGGTGGTTCCGTATCTAGTGCTAAATATATTTCAACTCGTTCTATCGCTTTAGAAGAAAAACCTACTACTATAAATATTTATCCTACAAGCTTTGATGAGAAGAATAAGGTTACTGATTACCTAGATAAGTGGAATGATTTAGATAGTTCAGTTTTAGTTAATGGTAAAGAAATAACTGATAGAAGTAAGATTACTTATACTGATAGTGTTGGTACTATTATTTCAATGGTTAAGACTTTAATTAATGTTGTAACTTATGCCCTAATCGCATTCACTGCCTTATCTCTTGTTGTATCTTGTTTCATGATTGCAATTATTACTTATGTATCTGTAATGGAACGTGTAAAGGAAATTGGTGTTATAAGATCTCTTGGTGGAAGAAAAAAGGATGTATCTCATTTATTTAATGCGGAAACATTTATCTTAGGTTTATCAAGTGGTGTAATTGGTGTATTAATTACTTATTTAATCACATTAATTCTAAATTTATCACTACACAGTATGGTTGGCGCAAATATTGCTTGCTTCTGGCCATATCAAGCATTAATTATGATATTGTTATCAATAGCCCTTACTTATATTTCAGGTGCTGTTCCTGCAAAATCTGCTGCAAAACAAGATCCTGTTAATGCACTTAGAAGTGAATAGAAAATATTAGACAAAAATAAAAGTCCTAAGTCATAAATTGTAAAAAACTATTGACTTAGGCTTTTACTTTGTTATATAATTATTAAGCAAGTTTAAATGGCCCTTTAGCCAAGTGGTAAGGCACGGCACTGCAACTGCCCGATCATTGGTTCGAATCCGATAGGGGCCTCCATTATCTTGTTAACTTGAGTCAACGTAAGTTGACTTTTTTTATTTATTTCTTACAATATACTTATGTTTAAATTTAGAGGTATATATGAAGAAATATATTTTAACAATAGACCAAGGCACAACTTCAACACGTGCTATTTTATTTAATAAATGGGGACAAGAGGTTTATAAATATCAAATGGAATTTACTCAAATAAGAGTAAGAGCGGGTTTTGTAGAACATAATGCATTAGAAATATATGAAACAGTGCTTGAATGTATTAAGAATGTAATGAACGGGGCAGGCGCAGAGGCAAGTGACATTGATAGTATTGCGATTACTAATCAAAGAGAAACTACAGTTTTATTTGATAAGAAAGGAAACCCGCTTGCAAATGCAATCGTTTGGCAATCAAGACAAAGTGAATATATTGCAAAAGATTATATTGATAAGGGATATTCTGATTTTATTTTTAAGAAAACAGGACTTAGAATCAATTCCTACTTTAGTGCTACTAAGATTAAATATTTAATTGAAAATAATCAAAATGTACGTACTCATTATGAAGCCGATGATTGCTTATTTGGTACAATTGATACTTATCTTTTATATAAACTAACTCAGGGTAAGAGTTTCTATACTGATGCGACTAACGCAAGTCGAACTCTGCTTTATAATATTAATACTTTAGAGTGGGATGATGAATTACTCAAGTTATTTAATATAAAGAAATCTATATTACCAGAAGTATTATCTAATAATTCATGTTTTGGTTATATGAACTTAAATGGTGAAAATATTCCTATTTGTTCCATGATTGGTGACCAACAAGCTTCCTTGTTTGGTCATACTGCATTCAATCAAGGGGACATTAAAAATACCTATGGTACAGGATGTTTTATGTTAATGAATATAGGAGATAAACCTATTTATTCATCTAATGGGCTTCTTACAACTATTGCATATATGATAGATGGTAAGCCTACATATGCACTTGAAGGTTCAGTGTTTGTGGCAGGAGCTCAAGTTACATGGCTTAGAGATGGACTTAAGATTATTAAATCTAGTAAAGAAACATTTAGTCGAGCCTCTTTAGTAGAAGGACATGATTTAATTATAGTACCAGCTTTTCAAGGTCTTGGAACACCTTATTGGGATTCTGAGGCTAGAGGTGCAATGTTTGGTATGAGTTTTAATACCACTCAAGAATCTATTATTAAGGCGTGTCTTGAAGCTATTTGTTATCAATCAAAGGATTTAATGGAAGTAATGATGATGGAAACAGGAGAACATGAAATATCTCTTTCGGTTGATGGTGGTGCAAGTGAAAATGACTATCTATTACAATTCCAATCAGATATTTTACAATATGTAATAAAACGCCCTAGACAAATAGAAACTACAGCTCTAGGTGCATGTTATATTGCAGGACTTTATACTCATTTCTTTGAATCAAGAGAATATTTAAAGAAGATTAATGAAACTGATAAATATTTCTATCCTATTATTGATAGCACTGAGGCTAATAAACTATATTCTAGATGGCTTAAAGCTGTAGAAGCTTGTAGAATGTTTAAATAGATGTAATTTTGTTTAAAAGTTAATTAAATTGGTGTATAATTTATGTACATTAAAAATATATAAGGAGATTTTAAATATGTTATTTGACGAATTAAAAAAAGCTAAGATGCAAGCATTAAAAGAAAAAGATGTAAATAAGCGTAGTGTACTTGAAGCTGTTATTTCAAGAACTATGTTACAAGCTGTTGAATTAAAGGCACAAGGTAAGGAATTAACTGACGCCGATACTTTATCTAATATTTCTAAGGTTGTAAAAGAATTAGAAGAAGAAAAGTTAAGTTTTAGCCAAGCAGGAAGAGCTGATAAGGTAGCTGATTTAGAAACACAAATTAACTACATTAGTGCTTTCTTACCTAAACAATTAGATGAAGAAGAAATTAAGAAGATTATTCTTTCTTTACCAGATAGATCTATTAAAGAAGTTATGAAGCACTTTAAGACTAACTACCAAGGTAAGTGTGATATGGGATTAGTTAGTAAAGTTGTAAAGAGTTTAGAATAATGATATTTGACTCTATTTTGTGTCTTCAAGGTGGCGCAATGAGATCAGTTTTCACTGATGGTGTACTTGATGCTTTCCTTGACAACAACATTTTATTTAAAACTATATATGGAGTATCTGCAAGTTCTAAAGATATGTTTTATTATGCATCAGGCCAAAAAGGTGTTGCATATAAAGCTAATTTAGAATGTGCTCTTGACCCTAACACATTTAATATGGCTAATGCTTTAATGGGTAAGCCTGTTATTGATAGTAACTATTATTTTACTGAAATTAGAGATAAGAAATATCCATATAAGATTGATACTATTAAAGAAAATGGTATTGATTTATATATAGGTTGTACTAATATTGATACAATGGAAGAAGTATTCTTTAAAGCACCTTGTGCTAATTTAGATAAGAAGATTGAAGCTTCTTGTTCACTTCCTGTTATTCAACCTATGATAAATATTGATGGCGCTAACTATCTTGATGGTGGTGTTATGGAAAATATTCCTTTATCAGACGCACTAAAACAAAACAAAAAAATTATTGTTGTAACTACAAGAGAACGCGATTTCGTTTCTGGTGAATCTACTGAAGATGCATTATTTAATGGTTTCATTAATATGAAGTATCAAGCTTATCCTAAATTAAGAGATAAGTTATTAAATAGAGATAGTGATTATCAAAAAGAAATAGATAATATTAATAACTTAGAAGATGAGGGGAAAATCTTTGTAATAAGACCAAGTCGTGCTACTAATGTTACAAGACTTGAACGTGATGAGACAAAGTTAAAGACCTTGTATCTAGATGGATATAATGAAGGAATTAAGTTACTTGAAGATTTATATGAATTTTTAAAATAAAGGAGATTACTAATGGATTTAAGTAAAGAATTTAGTAAGTATAAAGAGGCTAATGAATTAGCTAGAAAATATCAATATGCACTATTTGTAATGTCTTTTGATTCTGACACTGATTGCCCTCTAGATGGTAGAGAGTATTCTTTAAGTGTACAAGAATTTTTCTATGAAAAAATATTAGAAGTTATTACTCAAGATGATTATAAAAATAATTTAAAATATTTATATGAACACAAGGATTCACTTAAAGAGGTAGAACGTCTTCAAATTGAAGAAGATATGAAAGAAACTTTAAAGTTAGAAAAGATTCCTCATGACGAACTTATGGCTCATATTGCAAATATAAATCGTTCATCTTTAGAGTGGAAGAACGCAAGAGAGACTTTAGACTATTCTAAATTCTTAAAAGAATTAGAAGAATTAGTAAATTATAATTTCAAGTATGCTGATTATATGCAAAAACCATATAAACATAAGCTTGATATAGCACTTGATGAAATGGAAGATTCATTTACAGTAGAAAAATATGATGAATTCTTTGAACTAATAAGACAAGAAATTGTACCACTTGCACAACAAATCATTAAACTTCCTAAAAAGTATAATGAAAAGTTAGACCATTTAACATTTGATAAATATAAACAAATGAAAATCACTAAAGAAATTTGTGATATGATGGGTTATACTAACAAGCGTGGTTGCGTAAGAGAAACTATTCATCCATTTACTTCTGGATTTAATTTATCAGATGTAAGAATCACTACTGCATATGATGAGACTCTATTCTTATCTAATATATATTCAGTAATGCATGAAGCAGGTCACGCTTTATATGAACTTGGTATTAGCGAGAAGTATAATAATACATGTTTAGCCGGTGGAACTAGTTCAGGTATCCATGAATCTCAATCTCGTTTTATGGAAAACTATTTAGCTAGATCTTATGCATTTACTAAGAAATTATATACTATATTAGTTAAAGAATTCCCTAGCGAGTTTGAAGGTATTACAGTAGATGATTTATACTATTATGCAAATAATGTATCAAATCAATTTAAGCGTACAGAAGCTGATGAATTAACTTATTCAATACATATTTTAATTCGTTATGAAATTGAAAAAGCTTTATTTGCGAGGGAAATCACTGTAAATCAAATCAGTGATAAATTTAATGAACTATTTACTAAGTATTTACTTGCAACTCCAAAGAATGAATTAGAAGGATGTTTCCAAGATGTTCACTGGTCAAGTGGATTTGGCTACTTCCCTACATATGCCCTAGGTAATGCTTATGCAGCCCAATTCTATAATTCTATGAAGAAAGATTTAGATATTGATGCATTAATGGAAGAAGGAAACTTTGCACCTATCAACTCTTGGCTTGATGAAAAAGTTCATCAATATGGTAAAGCTCAAAAGAATCTATGGATTGTAGAACACGCAACAGGTGAGCCATTCAATCCTAACTATTACATTGATTACTTAAAGACTAAATTTAAGAAAATCTATAATTTGGACTAACATATGACAGCTCTCTACATTTTACTTTACACTATCATAGTAGTAGTCATATTATTAGTAATTTATTATATTTATAGACAAGTAATGTGGTCTAAGGTTAATAATAAATATGCTTTCTCTAAATTTAAGGAAACTATAGAAGAGATTGATAGATTATATAAATTCGCAACTCCTCTAATGAGAAAAAAGATGTTAATCTATAAAACAAGTAGTGCACTTCTAATTTATGATGATGATTTATTTTTAGAATGTGTTAATAAAATAAATAAGAATTCTTTAACTTATGGTGAGTATTATTATTACTATATGATTGCATACTACATTAGAAAAGAAGACTTTCAAGCGGCTGAGAATTTCTATGGTATTTTAACTAAGAAATTTAAAGTATCTCGTGAATTAGACCTTATTACCCCTCTTGCAATCCTTATGGCTCAAAAGGGTGATGAAAAAGCTTTTAAGAAATTAAGAGAATTAAAGAGAAACAAACATATTGATACTACATTTATTAATGTTGCAAACGACTATATAAAAAAGAATAAAAGGAAGGGAGCTACTCAAGAATAGCTCCCTTTAAGGACAATTATGAAATATACTGATGGATTATATAAAGATTTAACTGAAGAAGAATATTACAATATTTTAAATGAGGCTACTCTAGATGGATATCAAATTAAAGAATCTAAATTTCCTTATTTAAAACTTGAAAAAGAAGAACACTCTATAACTATTAATTTAAATAAAGAAGAACCTACTCAACACAAAACTAAATTACCAGATTACAATGATTCATTAGTTAAAATTATTGAAGGATTTAAATGTAATTATAATGAGAATAATAGTGCAAATATAGATAAATCAATCTTTGATAAACATTATAAAAATACTATTATATTAATACTTGATGGTATGGGTAAAAATATATTAGATGAATTTGAGAGAAGATATCCTAATAATTTCTTATCTAAAAATTTATATAAATATATTACATCTATCTACCCATCAACTACCGCATGTGCTACTACAAGTATTAAATCTGGTCTTGTACCTTATGAAACTAGTTGGACAGGTTGGAGTAATTATTTTAAAGAAGTAAATAAAGAAATAGTTTTATTTACTGGAGCTGACTATTATACTGATGAATTAGCCGGGATTACTGCTTATGATGTAATACCATATAAACCATATTACGCTGAAATAGATGCATTAGGTGATTTTGTAGAACCTAATTTTTCAAATAAGGAATATAAGTTTTCTGACACTTTATACCGTGCACTAGATAAATTAGATAGAGGATATCAAACTTTATATTTATATGATACAGAACCTGATGGATTGTTACATAGATTAGGTACAAAAAATGATCAAATTTATTCAACTTTAAATAATTATTCTAAACAAATAGAATCATTCTATAAGAAATTACCTAATGATACATTACTTATAATATCAGCTGATCACGGGCACATTGATAATATTAATATTAAATTTTATTTAGATAAATATTTATATTCATTACTTGAAAGACGTCCTGCTAATGATTCTAGATGTTTAACATTTAAAGTAAAAAAGACTCAAGAGACTACTTTTGAAAATTATTTTAAGAGTGTATATTCAAATATTTATGATTTGTATTCAACAAAAGATTTTATAGATAAAGGTTTTGTAGGACACTCTGATATTAAGGGTGCAAGACTAGATGATTTCTTAGCTGACTTTGTAGCAGTTGCAAAAACTGACTATACATTAATGCTTAAAGAAAAAGCTCTAAACCATGTATCAAATCATGCAGGTATAACTGTAGACGAAATGGTTATTCCTTTAATTGTTTTAAAGAAATAAATATTTAATAAAAACAATTATTAGTGTATAATAGATTTAAGACATGAGGTTTTAGAATATGAAAGTTAATTTTGTAAATAATATTACTATTGTAGAAGATGGTAAAAAACACAAACTTGATGTAAAAAAGTATAGAGATATTATTAAGAGTGTATTTAAGACTGTTGATGATGATCATATCATGACTGTTATTTTTGTTGATAAAGAAACAATACATACTATAAATAGAGATTATAGAGGAGTTGATAGAGTAACTGATGTTATATCATTTGCTCTACACGATAATGATTCTTGTGAATTTACAGAAGAGAGTGAACAAGAATTAGGTGACATCTTTATTTGTGTAGATAGAGCTATCGAACAAGCTAGTGATTATGGTCATTCAGTTGAAAGAGAAATTGGGTTCCTTGCGGTACACGGATATCTTCACTTATGTGGATATGACCATATGACAGAAGAAGATGAAAAGGTTATGTTTGCAAAACAAGATGAAATTTTAAATAAAGCTAATTTAAAAAGATTTTAGGAGGATTTATGAAAACTATCGATTTAGTTAATAAGGCAATTGAAGGAAGAAAGAGAAGTTATTCTCCATATTCTCATTATGCAGTTGGTGCTGCATTATTATTTAAGGATGGTACAGTTGTAACTGGTGCAAATATTGAAAATGCAGCTTATGGTGTTTGTATTTGTGCTGAAAGAGTTGCGATGTTCCAAGCTCACAACATGGGTCTTGATTTAAAGAATGATTGTGTTGCAATCGCAATCACTTCTGATTCTAATATTGCATGTGCTCCATGTGGTAGCTGCAGACAAGTAATGAATGAATTACTTAAGAAAGATACTAAAGTTATTATGTCTAACTTAGAAGGCTTAGTTAAGGAAGAGACTGTCGCATCAATACTTCCTTATGGGTTCGACAATCTTGACTAATAATTTTAAATCCGGTTTTATTACAATTTTAGGTAGACCTAATGTAGGTAAATCTACATTCTTAAATAAAGTTATTGGTTCTAAGATTGCAATAATGAGTGATAAACCTCAAACTACAAGAAATACTATTTTAGGTGTTTTAACAAGAGAAAATAGTCAAATAATCTTTACTGATACTCCTGGTATTCATAAACCACAATCTCAATTAGGTCGTCTTTTAAATGAAGACGCTTATAACGCAGCTCGTGGTGCCGAAGCTATTTTATTTATGGTATCTGCAGTTGATGAAATCGGTAAGGGTGACTTAATGATTATTGAGCATTTAAAGAATTATAAGGAACCAGTTTATTTAGTTATTAAT
>CAVAIM010000020.1:0-10494 GCA_963588755.1 bacterium
CTATTGAACAATTATTCATTTACTTCTATCAATCAAGTTCTAGTGTTACTGGATTAAAATCAAGCATTAGTACTGCAGTTAGCACATACTTCTCAAGCGTTAAGTCAAGATATACTAATGGTTCATTCCAAAACTATAGATTACTTCAACAAATGTATGGATTTGCAAACTATGATTCTTCAACTAAGACTTTCTCATCTATTAAGTTCTATAAACAAGATGGAACAGAAGATACTACTAAGTTTGACAACTACACTTACTATATTGCAAGTGTAAGAACAAGTGTTGATAGTTCTAAGGAATTAGAAGAAGACGATTTATTCTATGGATGGTTTGATATCGATTGGACAGCAGACCTTTCAAAGAGTGTAGAATATCATTACTAATTAAAGGAGCCCTCGTGGCTCTTTTTCTTATGCTAAATTAAGTGTTATTTGTTGATAACACATAAGAAATTAGATATACTTAATTTAATTTGATATTTTAATAAAATAAAGGAGGAACTATGAAAATATTATCAATTGGTTCTGGTTCTAAGGGTAATGTTACATATTTAGAAAGTGGAAATACTAAAATTTTAATAGACTGTGGACTTTCAAAAATTAAAGTAGTGTCTCATTTAGCTAAATACAATCATGATTTAGAGGATGTAGATGCAATACTTATAACTCATGAACACTCAGACCATGTTAAGGGTATACTTCCTATTTTTAATGCAACTAATGCATTGCTTTATATAACAGAAGGTACATTTCTTGCGTTAGATTCTAAAACTAAAGAGAAGCTTTTAAAAAGTAAAGAAAGAATTAGATATATTAAGAGTAGAGATAAGTTTCAAATTAATGATATTAAAATTGAATCTATTAAGGTTAGTCATGATGTAGCTGATCCATGTGGATTTATATTTAACTTAGAAAATAAGAAGTTTGTATATATTACTGATACAGGCTTTATCAATGAATCATATATACCTCTAATAAAGAATGCGGATGCATATATATTTGAATCTAATCATGATCCTGAGCTTGAGATGACTTGCTCAAAACCTTACCCAAAGATTCAACGTGTGCTATCTGATTTAGGACATTTATCAAATGAAGATAGTGCTTGTGTAGCAAGTGAGATTATAGGACCTAATTGTGTTTATTTCTTTTTAGCTCATTTATCTGAAGAATGTAATTCAAGTTCACTAGCACTTGAAACTTATAATAAAGTATTTACAACTAAGGGATTTAATATAGGTAAAACTAAATTAATTTGTTTATCTCAAGAACCTAATAAGGAGTATAGCTTATGACAATTAGTATAATTTCAGTAGGAAAATTAAAAGAAAAATATTTACTTGATGGAATTAGTGAATATATTAAGAGATTATCTAAATATACAATAGTAAACGAGATAGTACTTAAGGATGAGCCTATTCCTGAAAAGAGTAATAATTCGTTAGATCTTCAAATTAAAGAAAAAGAAGGCAAAAAGATTCTTGCAAGTATCCCTCAGAACTCATATAAAATAGCACTTGATTTAAAGGGTGCAATGCTTGATAGTGTAGAACTAGCTAATAAAATAAAAGATATTCAAACTTATAATTCATCTCATATCGTATTTATTATAGGGGGATCCTTGGGCTTATCTAAGGAAGTAATAGATAATGTTGATTATAAATTATGTTTCTCTAAGATGACTTTTCCACATCAATTAATGAAATTGATATTATTAGAACAAATCTATAGAGCTTTTAAAATTAATAATAATGAAACTTATCATAAATAAAAAATTGTGTAAATTTTACCACATTTATAATATGTCTAAAATTGACTAAATATCACAATAGTGATATTATTAACTTAGTGCCAAGGATTATTTATAATTTATTTAATTTTTGACTTTGATTTATATTTTTGGAGGAAAAAATGGAAAACTTAAATCAAAACTTATATGAAAAGATTACAGGAAAGAAGAGAGCAGAACGTCCAGTTAAAGTGCTTCAATTTGGTGAAGGTAACTTCTTAAGAGCATTCTGTGATTGGATTATCAATACAATGAATAATAAGGGTGTATTCAATGGTAACGTTGCTGTTGTACAACCTATGCCTTTCGGTAGAGTTAAAGATATGAAGGAACAAGATGGTCTTTATACTTTATACTTACAAGGTAAACAAGATGGACAAAAAGTAAGAACTCATGAAATCATTGACTGTATTTCAGATCTTATTGATCCATTTACTGAATATGACAAGTATTTAGAATATGCTAAATCAAGCGATTTACAATTCATTATTTCTAATACTACAGAAGCTGGTATCGCTTATGATGAAACTGATACTGACTTCACAAAGACTCCAAAGTCTTACCCAGGTAAATTACTTGCTTTCTTAAAAGCTAGATATGATCATTTCAATGGTTCTAAGGAAGCTGGTTTATATATTTTACCTTGCGAACTTATTGACCACAATGGTTCAACTTTAAAGGAAGTAACTGTTAAGTTAGCTCATACTTGTGGATATGATGAAAAGTTCATTTCATGGATTACTGAAGCTAACAAGTTCTACAATACATTAGTTGACCGTATCGTTCCAGGTTATCCAAGAGATAATGCTAAACAATGCGAAGAAGAACTTGGTTATACTGATAACTCAATGGTTGTTGGTGAAATCTTCCACTTATGGTGCATTGATGGAGACGATATTAAGGCTCTTGAAGAAGTATTCCCAGCTCCTAAGGCTAACTTAAACGTATTATACGTTGATTCAATCGTTCCTTATAAGCAAAGAAAAGTTAAGATTTTAAATGGTACTCATACAGTTATCGTTCCAGTTGCTTATTTAGCTGGTATTGATTCTGTTGCAGAAACTATGGCTGATCCTCAACTTGGTAAGTATGCACGTGACTTCATGTTCGATGAAGTAATCCCTACAATCAACATTCCTCATGATCAAATGGTTGCTTATGCAAATTCAGTTATTGAACGTTATGAAAACCCATTCGTTCACCATTTATTAATGAGCATTGCTTTAAACTCAGTAACTAAGTTTAAGACTCGTGACTTACCTACAATTTTACAATCAATCGAAGCTCATAACTTCCCTAAGCATGCTCTATTCTCACTTGCTGCTTTAATCGCATTCTACAAGGGTGAAAGAGTTGTTAACGGAGTTAAAGAAGAAATTAAGCTTCAAGATGATCAATGGGCTTTAGACTTCTTCAAGTCTGAATGGGCTAACTTTGATGGTTCTAAAGAAGCTTGTGCTAAGATCGTTTCTGATTTCTTAGGTCTAGAAAAGCATTGGGAACTTGATTTAAATAAGGTTGAAGGTGTAGCAGAATATGTTACTAACGCTTTATATGAAATCGAAACTAATGGTATGCGTCAAGCTATCAAAAACGTTATTGGTGAATAATTTTTAAAGGAAGTATTAAAATGAAAGATTACATTATTATTAATCCTATTGATAATGTAGCAGTTGTTTTAAGACCTTTTAAAGCTGGTGAAGTTGTTGAGGGTGTTACTTTATTAGAGGACATCCCTCAAGCTCACAAGGTTGCACTTGTTAATATCAAAAAGGGTGAAGATGTAATCAAATATGGTAACCCTATTGGACATGCAACTAGCGATATTAAGGTTGGAGAACATGTACATACTCATAATGTAGCTACAAATCTTGATGACATTATTGAATATAAGTATGAACCAAAATATCCTAATGTATTAGGATATAAATCTGATAGAACTGTTAATGTGTATGACAGAGGTAACGGAGAATATGGTATCCGTAATGAACTATGGGTTGTACAAACAGTTGGTTGTGTATCAGGTATAGCTCAAAATATTGTTAACAATTTCAAGGCTAATTATGATACAAGCGCTATTGATGGTGTTTATACATTCAATCATCCATTCGGTTGTTCACAAATGGGTGGAGATCTTGAATTAACAAGAATCTACTTACAAGATATGGTAAAACATCCTAACTGTGGTGGTGTTTTAGTATTAAGTCTTGGATGTGAAGAAAATCAAGCATCAGTATTCAAGGAAACTTTAGGTGACTTTGATCCTAAGAGAGTTAAGTTCTTAACTCTTCAAGAAGTATCTGATGAACTTGGTGAAGGTACTCGTCTACTTAAAGAACTTTATGACAACATGAAGAATGACGAAAGAACTGAACAACCTTTATCAGTATTACGTATTGGTCTTAAGTGTGGTGGATCTGACGGTATGTCAGGTATTACTGCAAATCCTCTACTAGGTAGATTATCTGATTTCATCACATTAAATGGTGGTACTACTGTTTTAGGTGAAGTTCCTGAAATGTTTGGTGCTGAAAAGTTATTAATGGCTCGTTGTAAGGATGAAGCTACATTCAATAAGACAGTAAGCTTAATTAACAATTTCAAGGAATATTTCAAGAATCATCATCAAGTTATTTATGATAACCCATCTCCAGGTAATAAAGCTGGTGGTATTACTACTCTTGAAGACAAATCATTAGGTTGTGTTCAAAAGGGTGGTGCTGCAAAAGTTATGGGTGTTATGGAAATGGGTGAACGTATTTCTAACAACGGTCTAAACCTACTTTCTACACCAGGTAATGACTTAGTTGCAGTTACAACACTTGCAGCTAGCGGTTGCCAAATGGTATTATTTACAACAGGTAGAGGTACTCCATTCGGAGGATTTGTACCTACACTTAAAATCTCTACTAACACTCAAATGGCTACAACAAAAGCTAATTGGATTGATTTCAATGCTGGTAGACTTATTGAAGATAAGACAATGGATGAATTACTTGAAGATTTCATTGACTTAATTTGTGATGTTGCAAGCGGTAAGAAACTTGCAAAGAATGAAGAAAATAACTTCCGTGAAATTTCAATTTTCAAAGACGGAGTTACTTTATAAAAAAATTAGAGGTATAAAAAATATGAAAAATTTTATGGACAAGGACTTCTTATTAACTACTGAAACAGCTAAGAAGTTATATCATGAGCATGCAGAAAAGATGCCTATCATTGACTATCACTGCCATCTTCAACCAAAGGAAATTTATGAAGACAAGAAATTCAGAAATCTAGCAGAAGCTTGGCTAGGTGCTGGTGACAGATATGGTGACCACTATAAGTGGAGAGCTCTACGTGCTAGAGGTTATTCTGAAGATTCTATTTCAGGTGTAGTACCAGGTAAGACTTTAGAAGAAAGCGACTACCAAAAGTATTTACAATTCTGTGAATCTATGCCTTATTTCGTTGGTAACCCTCTATATCACTGGAGCCACCTTGAAATGAGAAGATACTTCGGTATTGAAGACATTATCAATAAGAAGAATGCAGAAAAGATTTGGAATGAAGCTAATAAGAAGCTTGAAACTTTAACTGCAAGAGAAATGATGTATAAGTTCAATGTAGACACTGTATGTACTACAGATGACCCTATTGATGACTTACATTATCATAAATTAATGAATGAAGATAAGACTTTAAAGGTTAAGGTTCGTCCTGCATTCCGTCCTGACAAGGCTATCAATGTAGAACTTGACTGGTTCGGTGATTGGGTATCTAAACTATCTAAGGTAGTTGGATATGAACTTAACGAATTATCTGATTTCACTAAGGCTTTAGCTGAAAGAATTGATTTCTTCCATGAAATGGGTTCTCGTTTATCAGACCATGCATTAGATGTTGTTCACTATTGCGATGCAACTTATGAAGAAGCTAATGCAGTATACAAAAAAGGTTTAAAGAATGAAGCTATCTCTGATCATGAACAAGATATTTACAAAGGATACATTTTAGTATTCTTAGGTAAAGAATATGCTAAACATGGTTGGACTCAACAATACCATATTGGTGCTTTACGTAACAACTCTAAGTCAATGCTTAAGAAGATTGGACCAGATACTGGATTCGACGCAATCGAAGATGCAGTATATATGGAAAAGTTATCTGCATTACTTGGTGCTCTAGATGGTGCTGATGCACTTCCTAAGACTATTTTATATGATCTAAACCCACGTGATAACTATGCTTTAATGGTTCTTGCTGGATGCTTCCAAAAAGAAGGAGTTAAGAATAGAGTTCAAGTAGGTACTGCTTGGTGGTTCCTAGATCAATTAGATGGTATGAAGCAAAATATGGAAGCTATGATGCAAGTTTGCGTAATGGCTCAATCAGTTGGTATGTTAACTGACTCTCGTTCATTCCTTGCTTATCCTCGTCATGAATATTACAGACGTTTACTTTGCCAATTATTTGGTGAATTAGTAGAATCTGGTCAATATCCAGTAGAAGAATTAGATACTTTAGGTCAAATTGTTGAAGATATTTGCTACAACAATGCTAAAGAATACTTCGGATTCTAATTATTCAGTATAATATTAAGAACTGACACTTAATCGGTGTCAGTTTTTATTTTGTTTGGCTAAATTATATGTTAAAATGAATTAGGTGATTTTATGAAAAAATATATTATCCTAGAAGTAATAAGTCAAATTATAGCTTTTATTGTATATTTAACTGTTATTCTTACAAATCAAAATAGAGCAAATGTAGTATATTTTAATTATATGACAAGTCTAATTTACTTTGGTTATGTTATAACATCAATTCATATTATATGGATTTTAGTTAAGCAAATTAGATTAAAAGAATATCTCGGTTCTAAATATGATAGTATGTTTACATTTTATGCAGTAATTGCATTTGCATTTATTCATATTTTATTAATTTATTATATTAGTGAAGAAATAGTAGTGAAATATATTGTTGTATTTAGCTTGTTAATACCATTTATATATTCATTATTTATCTCACTTTTAATTATATTTGAAAAGCGTGATAAAAAGAGATTGAACAATATAGGGAAGAAATAATGGTGCAGTAAAACACTGAAATGGTGCAGAAAAACCATAATATGGTGCAGTAAAACACTGAAATGGTGCAGTAAAACATCAAAATATTAAGGATTAAGTCTAAAATGGTGCAGAAAGACATGAAATGGTGCAGAAAAAAGTGGTGCAGAAGAACTAGTTTTTACTAGACTTTTATGTATATAGTAATTATAAAACTTTTAATAAATTATAATTTGTGATAAAATATTTTCATGAATTTAAATAGGAGTGTTATTATGGAATATAAAACATTTAATCATAATGAAATAGAAAAGAAATGGCAAAAGTATTGGGAAGAAAATGATACTTTTAAAACAGATGTTTGGGATTTCTCTAAACCTAAATATTATTGCTTAGACATGTTCCCATACCCATCAGGACAAGGTTTACATGTTGGTCATCCTGAAGGTTATACAGCTACTGATATTGTTTCACGTATGAAGCGTATGCAAGGATACAATGTATTACATCCAATGGGATTTGATTCATTTGGTTTACCTGCTGAACAATATGCAATTAAGACTGGTAATCATCCTGAAGGATTTACTAATCAAAATATTGCAACATTTACTCGTCAATTAAAAACTTTAGGTTTCTCATTTGACTGGTCTAAACAAATTTCAACTTGTGATCCATCTTATTACAAGTGGACTCAATGGATATTTGAAGAACTTTATAAAAAAGGTCTTGCTAAACAAGTCGACATGCCTGTTAACTGGTGTGAAGAATTAGGTACAGTTCTTGCAAATGACGAAGTTATTGATGGTAAGAGTGAACGTGGTGGATATCCTGTTGTAAGAAAGAATATGAAGCAATGGGTATTAGACATTCCTCAATATGCTGAAAAGTTATTAGAAGGATTAGATACTATTGACTGGCCTGAATCAACTAAGGATATGCAAAGAAACTGGATTGGTAAATCTGTAGGTGCTCAAGTTAACTTTAATGTAGAAGGTACTAATGAACACATTACAGTATTTACAACACGTTGTGACACTTTATTTGGTGCTACTTACTGCGTACTTGCTCCTGAACATAAGCTAGTAGATACTATTACTACTTTAGAACAAAAGGCTTCTGTAGAAGAATATAAGAAGCTTGCTGCCAGCAAATCTGAAATTGAAAGAAGCGGAGATGCTAAGGAAAAGACTGGTGTATTTACTGGTGCTTATGCAATTAACCCTGTAAATGGTAATAAGCTTCCTATTTGGATTTCTGACTATGTTCTTGCTACATACGGTACTGGTGCAATTATGGCTGTACCTGCTCATGATACAAGAGACTATGCTTTCGCAAAGAAGTTTAACTTACCTATCGTTCAAGTACTTAAAGGTGGAGACATCTCTAAAGAAGCTTATACTGAAGATGGTAAACACATTAATTCATGTTTCCTTGATGGATTAAATAAAGAAGATGCACTTAACGCTATGTATAAGTGGTTAAGTGATAACCATGTTGGTGAAAAGAAGATTACTTATAAGATGAGAGAATGGGTATTTGCTCGTCAAAGATATTGGGGAGAACCAATTCCTGTTGTACATTATAAGGATCATGATGAATTATTAGACTTAGATGAATTACCTCTAGTTTTACCTGAACTTGATGACTATAAACCAAAGGTTAATGGAACTGCACCACTTGAAAATGCAGAAGAGTGGAAGAAGTATGTTAACAAGAAGACTGGTGAAGTAGGTAAGAGAGAAACTAATACTATGCCAGGTAGTGCTGCATCAAGCTGGTACTTCATGCGTTATATTGATCCAAATAATGATAAAGAATTTGCTAACCAAGAATTATTAAAGCACTGGTTACCAGTTGACTTATATGTAGGTGGACCTGAACATGCAGTAGGTCACTTATTATATTCTCGTTTCTGGACTAACTTCTTACACGATGAAGGTTTGTCTCCTGTAGCTGAACCATTCAAGAAACTTGTTCACCAAGGTATGATCCTAGGTGAAAATGGTGAAAAGATGAGTAAGTCTAGAGGAAACGTTATTAACCCTGATGATGTGGTAAGAGATTATGGTGCTGATACATTACGTTTATATGAAATGTTTATGGGACCACTTGAAGCTGCAAAACCATGGGCTACTACAGGATTAGATGGTGCTCATAAGTTCTTAGAGCGTGTTTATAGACTTGTTACTGACAGTCAATATACTTCTAAGTATACTGATACTTATGATAAGTCACTTGAAAAGATTTATCACCAAACAGTAATGAAGGTTACTAATCAATATGAATCTCTAAACTTTAATACTGCAATTTCTCAATTAATGATTTTCGTTAATGAAGTATATAAGGCTAATGTAATTTATAAGGGATATATTGAAGGATTCATTAAATTATTATCTCCTATTGCTCCTCATATTTGTGAAGAGTTATGGCAAATTCTAGGACATGATACAACTATTGCATATGAAGCATGGCCAGAATATGATGAAAAGTTAACTAAGGATTCAACAGTAACTTATGTTGTTTCAGTAAATGGTAAGATGCGTGATAAGCTTGAAGTTGAAAGTGAGACTTCAAAAGAAGAAGTTGAAAAACTTGCTCTTCAAAGTGAACGTATTAAACAATATACTGATGGACATGAAATTGTTAAGATCATTGTTGTACCTAAGAAGATTGTTAATATCGTAATTAAATAATAAAATTATGGTCTAGACGTTAAGTTGTCTAGATCATTTTATTTATTTTACTAAAAAGTTTTTCTAATTTAGTATATAATAATATAAAATACTATTTAGAAATGAGATAATTTTATGAATATATTAATTGTTGGATTAGGAATAATTGGTGGCTCTTATGCAAAGGGCTTAAAAGAAAAAGGACACTATATTTATGGTGTTGATAAATTAGATAGCACAATAGAATATGCACTTAAAAATAATATTATTGATGAGGGCTCTAATAATGCGAAAGACTTTATAGAATATGCTGATTTAATTATATTAGGAATATATCCTAATAATTTGATTGAGTTCTTAAAGGAAAATAAAAACCTATTTAAAGAAAATCAAATAATTACTGATGTATGTGGTGTTAAGAGTCATTTCTTAAAAGAAGCTTATGAATTAGCTAAACCTGCTAAATATATTTCTCATCACCCTATGGCTGGTAGAGAAAAGGTAGGAATTGAGTTCGCTGATAACAAGATTTTTGAAGGAGCTAATTTCTTAATTATTAATTATAATAATCAAGACTATGAGATTAATATATTAAAGAGTTTAGCTTTTGATTTAAAGTTTGGTAAAATATCAGTTATCTCAATGGAGAAACATGATAAGATGATAGGATATACCTCTCAACTTGCACACGCCATTGCGGTAGCACTAGTAAATTCTGATACTGAAGATGATACATTCTCATTCATTGGTGATTCATATAGAGATTTAACAAGAATCGCAAAGATTAATAAGAATCTATGGAGTGAATTATTCTTAAGTAATAAAGAATATTTAATTGATGAGATTGATAACTTTCAAAACGAATTAAATAAGATTAAAGAATGTTTAATTCATAAAGATGACAATACTTTAAAAGAAATCTTTGAAGAATCTAAGATACGAAGAGAAAAGATGGAAAAATAATATGAAGACAATAG
>CAVAIM010000021.1:0-10236 GCA_963588755.1 bacterium
GTATAATGAAGTTCTTTTGTACCAAAAAGTCGGATATATATTAGAACAATTCAAAGAAGAACTGAATTTATCTGATGTTTTTTTTAAACATTGTCAAAGTAAATTAACAAATCAAATTAAGTATTTTTTAAATGATGATTACAAGAATATAGGATATAATCAAAAATGGAAATTGATGGCTCCTAAGAATTTGAAATCACATCTTAATGGAGGATTTTAATGGATTATTCAAAAAAATATTTACAAGAATTATCTAATGATACTAATTTCATAAAAGATAATTTAGAAAAAGTATTAAGATTAATAGAAATTTTAAAGTTCTTAAATAACGATGTTGTATTTAAAGGTAAACTTGCATTAAAAGGTGGAACTGCAATTAATTTAACAACTTTAGCGTTACCTAGACTTTCAGTTGATATAGATTTGGATTTTACAGAAAATTTAAATAAAGAACAAATAAGTGATGTAAAAGCAATTTTCAAAGAAAGGCTAACAAATTATATGTGGCAAGAAGGATATTCATTGATGGTTCAACCTAGAGAACATTACGCGTTATTATCATTTGTTTTTAATTATGTAAATAACGCTCTAAATAGAGATAACATCAAAGTTGAAATTAATTTTATGGATAGATGTCATATTTTACCACTTAAACAAAAGAAAATATTGAGTAATTTAGTGGATGAAGAATTTGATATTTTAACACTTGATTCTATAGAATTATACGCAAGTAAAATAAATGCACTACTTTCTCGTGCAACACCTAGAGATTTATATGATGTCAATTCTATGATTGAAAACAATTTAATAAGTGATTTAGATACTTTAAGAAAATGTTTGATTTTTTATAATATGGTTGGCGGTGAACAAGATATAGATAACTTGAGTTTTGATAATATCGAGAAGATTAATTTTATGAAATTTAAAACGCAATTAAGACCGGTTATATCTAAAAAAGATAAGTTTGATTTAGAGGAAGGAAAACGTAAAGCAATTAATTATGTAAAAGATTTAGTTATTCTTACTCCAAATGAAGTTAGATTTATAGAAGAATTTAAAAACCAAAACTATTTACCAGAATTATTATTTGATGATGGAAATATTGTAAATAAAATTAAATTTCATCCCATGGCTTTATGGAGATGTAAAAAGTAAATACTAGTATTAACTAACATGTAATCTATTAGTTTTTTCACACAAATGAAAATGCTTTCTTATTACCATTTGATACATTTAACTTTAAAAGAGTATTAAGAGAGAGTATAATTTTTTTGTTAATGGTGATTTATTATGAAAGATTTAAAACATGTTTTAAGTTACCTACTAAAAGATAAGAAGAGTTTAATACTTACTATATCTTTAGTAGTAGTAGAAACAGCATTTGAATTAATAATACCATTTCTTATGAAAGATATTATTAACTTAGGTGTTAAGAAAGCTGATATGCATCAAATATTGATATCAGGCCTTCTAATTATTCTATGTGCCCTAGTATCTTTAGTTACTGGACACTTATATTCAATATTTGTAGGTAAAACTATAAGTAATTATACCTATAATTTAAGAAAAGATTTGTTTGATAAGATTCAAACTTACTCTTTTACAAATCTAGATCATTTTGAAACAACAAGTTTAATTACTCGTGTTATGAATGATAGCCAAATAATGCAAAATACATTACTTGGAACTATTAGACCTTTAGCTAGATCTCCTATTTTATTATTCATGGGAGTAATACTATGTGCTATTATGGCTCCTAATATGGTATGGATATTCTTTATTGCAATACCTATTCTAATTCTTATAATGGTATTAATTATTAGATATACAGCACCAAGATATTCAGTTATTCAAAAAGATGTAGATAACTTGAACTTAGTCGTAAGAGAAAATGTTACTGCAATTCGTACAGTTAAAGCTAATGTAAGAGAAGACTTTGAAATCAAGAAATTTGATAAAGCTAATGAAAACGTTGCAAATACTACTCAAAATACATTTAAGATTGCCGTACTTAATACTCCATTCTTCCAATTTACTATGTATGGTGTTACTACATTATTACTTGCATTTGGTGCAATTAATGTACACAATAACACCCTTGAAGTAGGTACTCTATCTGCATTACTTTCTTATGTAATGCAAGTACTAAATAGTATTATGATGATTTCTAATGCATTCTTACTACTAAACAGATCATTTGCAAGTTCAAAGAGAATTAATGAAATACTAACTGAAGAAGTTACAATGAAGAGTGAGAATAACTTACATGTCGAAAAAGGTGACATTAAGTTTAATAATGTATCATTTAAGTATAAGGAATCTAGTGAATTATATACTTTATCTAATGTTAATTTAGAAATTAAACAAGGTACATCATTTGGTATTATGGGTGGAACTGGTTCTTCTAAGTCTACTTTAGTATCTTTAATATTAAGATTATATGATGTTAGTGAAGGAGAAGTACTAATTGATTCTCATAATGTTAAAGACTATGATTTAGTTAACTTAAGAGATAGTATTTCAATAGTATTACAAAACAATGTATTGTTTAAAGGTACTGTTAGAGAAAATTTACTATGGGGTGATGTTAATGCGACTGATGAAGAGATTAAGGAAGCATTAAGAATATCTTGTAGTGATGAATTTATTGATAGACTTCCTGGTGGTCTTGATTATCAATTAGACCAAGGTGGAGTAAATGTATCAGGTGGTCAAAGACAAAGATTATGTATTGCGCGTGCTCTACTTAAAAAGCCTAAGATTATTATATTTGATGACTCTACAAGTGCATGTGATATGGAAACTGAACGTAAGATTTTAAAGGGTATTAGAAGTTTAAAGGGTGTTACTAATATTATTATTGGTCAAAGAGTTAACTCTGTAAAAGATTGTGATAATATTATTATTCTTGATGATGGTAAGATAGTCGCATCAGGAAATCATGATACTTTATATGAAATATCTACTATTTATAAAGAATTATGTGATGTTCAACTAGGAGGTAAGAGATAATGGCTGCAATTACTTCTAGAAAAAGACCTGATAATTTAATGTTAACTGTTAAACAATTATTAAATTATTTAGGTAAACATAAGGTATTACTTTTAATAGTATCTATTCTTGTAACTTTATCAGCTTTAGCTAATTTACTTGGAACTTATATGTTATCACCTATTATTGATAACTATACTACAGGTGAAAACTTTAATAAGTTGTGGCAACCAATCACTTTAGAAATTGTTATTTATATGATTGGTGTACTATCAACATTTGGTTATACTCAAATCATGGCTCGTCTAGCTCAAAAGATGATTAAAGAGTTAAGACATGATGCATTCTCACACATGGAATCTCTACCACTTAAGTTCTTTGATTCACGTACTCATGGTGAAATTATGAGTAACTATATCAATGATATTGATTCATTAAGCGATGCGATGAACAATGCATTTGCAATGTTGATATCTAATGCAATTCAAATTATTGGTTTAATGGTATTAATTGTTGTAATTAACTGGTTACTAGCTTTAATCTGTATTGTATTCTATGTAATTATGTTCTCATACATTATTTACGCATCTAAGAAGAGTAAGAAGTTCTATTCTAAATCTAGCTTAGTAATGGGTGAATTAAATGGATTTGTAGAAGAAAGCATTGCAGGTCAAAAGGTTGTTAAGGTATTCAATCATGAAGAAGCTAATAAGCGTGTATTTGAAGAAAAGAATCAAGCTTTAAGAGAATCTAATTTTATTGCAATACGTTATTCAACATCTATGGTCCCTATGGTTGTATCTCTATCTTATATTAACTATGCAATTGTAGCTATATTAGGTGGATTGATTGCGCTTGACTATATTCCTATTGTATCTTTAACATTAGGTGGTATTTCCTCATTCTTAGTATTCGTTCGTCAAGCAGCGTTACCTATTAATCAATTTACTCAACAATCTAACTTATTATTAAATGGTTTAGCAGGTGCTGAAAGAATATTTAAGTTACTAGCTGAAACTAGTGAAATTAATGAGGGTACTACAATACTTGTTAATGTTAAAGAAGAAGATGGAAATCTTGTTAAAACTAGCTATAAAACAGGACACTTTGCGTGGCTTGATACAAAAGGTACTCTTACTCCTTTAAAGGGTGATGTAAGATTTTATAATGTAGATTTTGGATATAATGAATCTAAACTTATATTGAAAGATTTATCTTTATATGCAAAACCAGGTCAAAAGATAGCCTTTGTAGGACCTACAGGAGCTGGTAAGACAACTATTACTAACTTAATTAATAGATTCTATGAAATTAATAGTGGTACTATTACAATTGATTCTATTGATGTTAAAACTATTGAAAAATCATCTCTAAGAAAGTCTTTAGGTATTGTATTACAAGATACTCACCTATTCTCAGGTACAATTGAGGAAAATATTAAATATGGTAATTTAGATGCAACTCATGAAGAAGTAGTAGAAGCTGCAAAACTTGCGAATGCTCATTCGTTTATTAAGCGTCTCCCTAATGGATATGATACTTATATTACTTCTGATGGGGCTAATTTATCTCAAGGACAAAGACAGCTAATTAGTATTGCGCGTACCGCAATATCTAAGGCTCCTATTCTTATTCTTGATGAAGCTACATCAAGTATTGATACTCGTACTGAATCACTAGTTGAAAATGGTATGGATCATTTAATGGAAAATAAGACAGTATTTGTAATTGCACATAGACTTTCAACTGTTAGAAATTCTAACGCAATAATGGTATTAGAAAAGGGAAAGATTATAGAACGTGGTGACCATGAAGATTTAATTAAACAACATGGTTTATATTACAATCTTGCAACAGGTTCACAAGAATTAGAATAGAAGGTATAAATATGAAATCTAATGATTTAACGAAAGGATCGCCTTTTAAATCATTGATATTATTCGCAATACCAATGATACTTTCCGTAACTCTACAACAAATATATAATATTGCAGACTCATCTATTGCAGGTCAAATGATTGGTTCAGATGCATTAGCAAGTGTTTCTGCAAGTTATCCTATTACAATGATTTATCTTTCAATCGCAACAGGTCTTGGAATTGGAAGTGGTGTTGTTGTATCAAGGTATTTTGGCGCAAAAGAATATAAAGAAACTAAAACCTGTATATTTACAGCTTTAATATTTACTTTTGTAGTATCTCTTATAGTAGCCTTAATTGGTGTATTAATTACTAATGTAACTTTAAAGTTAATTGATACTCCTGAAAATATTTTTACAGATAGTGCTACATATTTAAGATTTTATTGTTATGGATTAGTATTTACTTTCCTATATAATGTAATAACTTGTATATTCCAAAGTTTAGGTGATTCTAAAACACCTCTATATTTCTTATTATTTTCTACAATTTTAAATATATTCTTAGACATTTTATTTGTAGGACCTTGTAAAATGAGAGTACTAGGTTTAGCACTAGGTACATTCGTAGCTCAAGGAATAGCTTGTATATGTTCACTTATATTCTTAATTAGAAGTATTATTAAATTATTAAAAACTGAAGAGAAAGCTAAAGTATTTGATTTTTCATTACTTGGTAAGATTCAAGTTATTGCAATACCATCAATTTTCCAAGGTGCTACTATTAGTGTAGGTAATTTCTTTATTCAAAGAAATATTAACTCTTATGGCTCAGACTTAATTGCAGGATATGGTGCTGCATATAAGTTATGTTATGTAATTGTAAATATCTTTACTGCTTATAGTAATGCAATATCTAACTTTACAAGTCAAAATCTTGGTGCTGGTAAACCTTATAGAATTGTTAAAGGTATTAAGGTATCATTAATAGTTTGTGTATCATTTGCAGTAGTATGTGCTATATTACTAGTAGCTCTACCTGATTTATTACTTAAGGTATTTATGGACTCAGATGATAGCGCTGATGCGATAAAGTATGCAAAATCATTTATGTATATAGTATCTCCATTCTTCTTAATACTTGGAGTTAAGATGCCATTTGATGGTGTGTTAAAGGGATCTAAAGATATGATTGGATTTATGTTAGGTACATTCTCAGACCTTATCTTAAGAATTGTATTATCATATGCATTATCTTACTTCTTTGGATACGTAGGTATATTTGTATCATGGCCTATAGGTTGGCTTGTAGGTATGTCTGTTGTACTTATTTGTTATTTTACAGGTCGTTGGAAGAGAATTAATCACTTAACTAGTGATAAGTTTATACCTCAAGAGGACTAATACTTTAAAGAGAAGTTTTATGACTTCTCTTTTTTTTCAAAAATGTTATAATGAGCAAAAAGGAGTATTTTACACATGTCAAAACTTACCACTAAAAAACAAATTGCATTAAGCTTTAAAGAGTTATTACTTGAAAAACCTTTACCTAAGATTACAGTAAATGATATTGCGAAGAAAGCGGATATTACTCGTCAAACTTTCTATTATCATTTTCCTGATATAGTATCACTTGTTGAATGGATTACTATTGAGGATAGTAATAAGGTATTAGAAGATAAGAAAACATATGCTTCGTGGCAAGATGCTTTCCTCGCATTATTTAATCTTATATATGATGATAGAGTATTTATTGACAATATTTATCATAACGTTAGTCATGAGATTCTATCTAAATATTTATATAAGTTAGTATATCCTGTTATTTATAGAGTTGTTGATGAAAAATCACGTGGAAAAAATATAAAAGAAGAAGATAAGGTGTTTATTACTAATTTCTATAAGTATTCTTTTGTAAGTATAGTTTTAGATTGGGTAGATAAGAATATGAAACAAGATCCTAAGAAAATTGTTGATAAAGTATCTGCCTTACTTAGTGGTACAATTGACAATTGTATCGACAATATGAATAAAATTAACTAATTTTTGTCAATTTTTGTCATTTGTCAAAATATTTTACAATGTTCAAAAAGTATAAGTTTTATTTTGCTTGATATTTATTAAAATACAATTGTAAGTTAAAAGTAGGAGGTATTTTAATAATGTATTATGGAGCTGGAACTTATGAAGCATATGCACATCCTGTAAAACCAGAAGGTGTTGACAACAAGAGTGCATATATTATCGGAACAGGACTTGCAGGACTTTCTGCTGCATTCTTCCTTGTTCGTGATGGTCAAATGAAGGGTGAAAATATTCACGTTCTTGAAAAACTTGAACTAGCTGGTGGTTCTTGTGATGGTAAGAAAGATGTAACTAAGGGATTCTACATGAGAGGTGGTAGAGAAATGGATAACCACTTCGAATGTATGTGGGATATGTATAGAGATGTAGAATCTATTGAAACTCCAGGTGTATCTGTACTTGATGAATACTACTGGTTAAATAAGAAAGATCCTAACTATTCTTTATGCCGTGCTAGTATTAATAGAGGTGAAAATGCACATACTGATGGATTATTTAATTTAGATAAGAAGTCAGCACTTGCATTAACTAAGTTATTCATGACACCTGAAAGTGAACTTGAAGATAAGGAAATCCAAGAAGTATTACCAGAAAGTTTCTGGTCAACAAACTTCTGGCTATACTGGCAAACAATGTTTGCATTCCAAAGATGGTCAAGTGCACTTGAAATGAAGAGATATATTTGTAGATATGTACACCATATCGATGGATTACCTGATTTCAGTGCTTTAAGATTTACAAAATATAACCAATATGAATCAATGATTTTACCTTTAGTAAAATATCTTGAAAAGCATGGTGTAACTATCTCTTATGGTATTGATGTAAAGAATGTTGTAATTAATAATACTGAAAAGAAGAAAGTTGCAACTAAGATTGAATACATCGAAAAAGGTGTTAAGAAAGAATATCCATTAACTGAAAATGATTTAGTAATCATTACAAATGGTTGCTGCACTGATACTTCTTGTTATGGAAGCCAAAATGTAGCACCAGACCTATCAGGTATTAGAAATGGTGCTGGTGAGTCTTGGGATATGTGGAAGAATATTGCAAAACAAAGCTTACACGGTGAATTTGGTGATCCAATGAAATTCTGTGGTAATGTTAATAGAACTAACTGGATGAGCGCTACAGTTCAAACAAGCGATGAAGAAATCATTCAACACATTATCAAGGTATGTAAGAGAGACCCAAGAGAAGGTAAGGTAACTACTGGTGGTATTGTTACTGTTAAGGATAGTACTGAAAACTGGTATTTATCATGGACAATTAACCGTCAACCTCAATTTAAAGCACAAGATAAGAATAGTGTATTAGTATGGGTATATTCTCTAAATACTAATAAACCAGGTAATTATGTAAAGAAAGCCATGAAAGAATGTACTGGTGCTGAAGTATGTATGGAATGGTTATATCATATTGGTATTGATGAGTCTAAGATTAAAGATTATGCAAATAACAGATGTAATACTACAACTTGTTATATGCCATATATCAATGCATTCTTTGAACCAAGAAAGCATTCTGATAGACCACTTGTAGTTCCACACGGTGCAGTTAACTTTGCATTCGTAGGTCAATTTGCAGAAACACCAAGAGATACAATCTTCACTACAGAATATTCTATCCGTACTGGTATGGAAGCTGTATATACTCTACTTGATATTGATAGAGCAGTACCTGAAGTATGGGGAAGCCAATATGACGTAAGAGAATTATTACGTGCAGGTTACTATGGACTTGATAAGAAGTCTTTAGAAGAAGTACCACTATCATTCAAAGAAAAGACTGCATTAAAACTATTAAAGAAGAAAGTTAAGAATACTGATATCGAAATTCTTCTTAAAGAAAGTGGATTAATTAAATAAATTCAAACAATTAGGTAGCAGAGTAATCTGCTATCTTTTTTTCGTTTTGAAGTTTCAAAAATTATATATTTTGGCTAGAAAATTATTATTATTATAATATTATTAAAAAGTAGAGTTGTATGTAAATTATAGAAATTTGTGTTTTTTGGGCTGTTTCAAGCTCAAATACCACCTAAAATAGCTAACTCAACAAAAAATTGAGTGATTTCACTTATAAATTGATTTATATTATACCTAGTTAGTTATAAAATTAAGTCGTATCCAGGAGGTGTTTATATATGGGCGTAGGTCCTAAGATTAAAGAATTAAGAGTTAAAGCTGGATTGACTCAAAAAGATTTAGCAGATAAGCTTCATGTTACGTATCAAGCTGTATCAAGATGGGAAAAAGGTGATGCTGAACCATCAATTTCAACAATGAAAGAAATGTGTGATATTCTTAATTGTTCTATTGAAGAATTGCTTGAAATGGAAAACAAAGAGGAAAAGCAAGAAGAGGTAAAACCAGCCGAAGAAAAGGTTACTGTTGTAGAAAAGGTATTTGTACAAGAGGCTAAACCTATCCTAGCTATTTGTGATCATTGTAAGAAAGCTATTTATGATGAAGATGATGTAAGGAGAATTGAGGAAACTTACTTTGTACATCTTGGAGGTAAAAGGGGTTCTCGTCAACAAAAGAGACAATTAGTTTTATGTAATGATTGTAATGAGAAAAGAATTGAAGAGAAGAAACAACAAGAAATAAAAAAACAAAAAGATAAGGATGCTTGGCTTAAAGAAAAAAGAGTTAAATCTTTTGCGTGGGGAATCGTGTCATTTATAGTATGTCTAGTTTTCTCAATTTATTCATTCTCAAGTGGCTATGCTGATTCAGGAATATTTTGGTTAGTTCTAGGTGTTCTACTTTATTTATTTATTGGAACAATGTTCTTAAAAAATACTTTTATACCAGATATGTGGCTAGAAATTACATCTTGGGGATTTGTTAAACTTCCAGGAATAATTTTTGAATTTAGTATTGATGGTCTTGTATTCCTTATCGCAATGAAGGTTTTATTCTTCTTTATTGGAATTGGTATTGCATTACTTGCAGCTTTATTTGCAACAATACTAGGAATGTTCTTAAGTATCTTTATGTATCCTATTGCTTTAAGAAGAAACTTAAAAGGCACTGAAGAAGACGATATACTTGCAAGAATTTAAAATCTACTTATTAAACAAATAAATATTTATTTAGGGAGAAAATATGAAAAGAAAGAAAATATTTACGACCGTTTTAGGTTTAGCATTCTTAACTAGTTTAACTGCTTGTGGTAATAATCCACAAAGCGATTCAACTAGTACGAATACAGTTGATACTGAACCAAGTTCTAATACTAATAAAGAAACTACAACTAATAAGGAGACTACGTCTGATACTACAACTACAGAT
>CAVAIM010000022.1:0-10199 GCA_963588755.1 bacterium
ATATTACATCCAGCCTTAATAAGCGCTCTAAAACACCCAATAGAATTAAAGTTTACTGAAGCACCTAAGGCTGATTCTTCATCTCTATTTAATATATTTACATTAATATGATTAAGTAGTAAGAAATGTAGCATCTCAACATTATTATTCATTACTGCATAATAGATTAAAGAGTTTGCAGATTCATCTATTATATTAACATTAACGTATTTTAAGTTTTCCTTTAACCCCTTTAAATCATTATTCTTTACATATTCAAAGATATCCATTATCTTAATCTATCTTTTAATTGCTTACCAGCTTTAAATGCAGGAGTCTTTTGTTCTTCTATTTCAATAGTTTCACCAGTTGATGGATTAATTCCTTTTCTTTTAGCTCTAGTACGAACTTCAAATGTACCAAAGTTAGAGATTAAGATACTTTCACCACTTGCAAGATGATCAGTAATAATATCAAATACTGAATTAACTAATTCTTCTGAGTCTTTAACAGTAATATCATTCTTTTCAGCTAATTCTCTTATTAGTTCTTTTTTTGTCATAATATACGCTCCTTATAAATTTAAAAATGTTAAATTAATTATAGCAATTTCTAATTTAGCTATCAACTTTTAATTTTAATTTGCATTAGATAATCTTTAAAAAATTATTTAATTTATATCATAAGATAAAATATAAAAGTCTCACCATACTTAAGTGAGACTAGTTGTTATAAATTATTCTTTTACTTTTTTAATTTTGAATACAATTAATAATAATTATTAAAGTTTATTTACTCTCTAATAATTATTCAAACTACCCATTAATCATCTTCTATTAAACTTCATCTAAATTACATTATTTATTTTTTAACCTATAATGGTTGTTTGAGAAATAAAGCCTAAAGAATTCCATGTTATAGCTAATTCTTTTCTATATTCATCTTTCATATAATAGTTATTTTGAAAAATCCACCAACCATCATCTTTAAGATTAAAGGACTCTACTCTAGAATATTCACTAGTAGATTGATAATCTGAATTATTTAATATTCTAATTGATGGTATGATTTTTCTACTTGTACCATAAGTCTTGCTAATCACATGAGATTTCCAATATTTATAAGGCCCTGCCGCTAAATCATTAGATATTTCTTGAGAATCTGGAGTATACGTATAAGAAATTCCACTTTCTAAGCTTCCAGTAATTACATCACCTTGAAATCCAATACTTCCTCCTAGCGAAACGCAAGTACTTGTATTTGAATTCAAATATGATGCATCAACAATTGTATTAACATTTTTCATTCTAACACTGTAATCTGTAATTGCATATTTTGATTCAGCATCTAATATAAATGAAGATGATACATCATATAGCCCATGAATTGTACCATTAGAATCCTTTACCTTAGCTACATCATATACATTTGTATAAATACTGTAAGAACAAGCTTTTTGATTAGAAGATTCAAGATATAATATATTATCTAGATATGCTGTTGCAATCAATCCACCTTTAGATGAAGTTACTCCACCACCAGTTGAATTATCTTCTTGAAATTGTAAATTAGGATTCAATGATATTTTAGATACTGCCTTAGATACTATTGACTCAACAATATTATCTTCACTTACATAATCTATCACGCTTTTTACTTCATCTTGTGCTTTCTTATTATTTTTGCTTAAGAATCCTAAGCCAACATTTACAGTGATATTATTTTCTCCATCATTGTAAATATAAAAACCATATTGATTTAATTCTTTACTATAATCAAAATCAATAACACTTGTTTCAATTTTGTTTTTTAAAACTTTACTTGTAACCGAATTATCACTGACTACAATTATTCCACCATTTTTAAGATAACTTTCTACACTTTTCTCATTTAAATTATTGAACGTGCCATAATTTAGTACATAAGCATCTTTCTCATTTTCAAGCACTAAATTATTCTTATGAGTTGATAGATTCCTTATAACTTCATTACTAGAATCATTCAAATATGTTATATTAAATTTCTTTTCTCTTCCTTCTTTACTAGTATTTAGTATAGAGACACAACTTAACATAACTCCTATTATTCCTGACAAAAATATTTTATTTTTAATCAAACCTCAATATACCTTCCTTACTTTCCTTATTTAATTTGGTAATAAATTTCTTCAAAAGTGTCGTTTAATAATACTGTTATTTTTGAAAATGATCCATTTACATTGTTATCTATTACAACTAAATTATCATTAGCTGATAGATATTGTTTATTTGCAGAAACATTAACATTAATATTGTTTATTAACTCATTGCTTATAATGAAGTTATAGTTATCAACATCAATATTAGAATCAAATTTATAATATGATATGGTTGTTAATACTTCTTTTAAGGTAATATTACTTGTATTTGTTTTTTCACTTTTTTCACAAATAATCTTATATGAGTTCTTATCACTAAATTTAATTTGCAAATCATAATTTTGATTTTCTTTATTCATAGAACAATCGATGTTAAAACTAATGATACCGCCGTTTGTATCTGTTTTAATTTCCCCGACATTTTTAATAAACATATTATCTAAATCAGTCCCTAATTGATCACTAATACTTTCTTCAAAATTATCAAAATTTGATACATTTTTATAAGTGGAATAGTCTATAGAATAATATGTTATGTTTTCTCTATTTATAAAAAAAATGGATGTAGATACAATAAAAAGTGATAAAGTAACTATAAGAATAGATAAATATAATATCTTCTTTACAATTGCCTTCATATTACATCAAATCCTTTATATGCATCTTATCGATTTCACTATTTTTCTTCTTATAAGAAATAGCTTTTACAATACGTTCAACAATAATTGTGACAAAGGCTATGATTATTTGATAAAAGGCTAAAATATAGAAATTTTCATTCTTAGTAATCAAGAATATGATACAAGAAATAATAACAGGTAAAGTAGATAATATCTTCCACTTAAAGCATGATACTCCAAGTTCTAACAATAAACCTAAAATATATAAAATAATTATTTCATTTATTTGCATTACCTTTAGTCCTCCTGTATTCTTCTATTAAGATTTTGGCAGTATCGATATCTATTTTATCATTTAATGCAAGAACCTTTATTTTCTCTATGTATGGATCCACTTCTTCTTTATCATAAATTTTGATCTTTTCTATAAGTTTATCCATTCTCAATCTAATAGTTGGATAAGTAACATTGTATTCTTTAGCTAAATCTTTCAATGAGCCTGAATGTAATACAAGTTTTTTGATAAATGAGATATCTTCCATTTCCATGTTAATCAACCAATTAGGTGCATCTTCAAACTTTAACATTATTAAACACTCCTTTAACTTTATTAAACCACTTTAAATATAAACTTTATTTTAATTAAAGTCAATAATATTCTAAAAATTCATTTCAATATTTATGATCATATACTTAAAAAGTATAAAATTACTGTTAAATATAAAAATAATAAATCAAACAATTATATTTTATTCTAAAGTTAGATATTCAAAAAAATAGTGTCTAATCAAAGACACTACCTAAAAGTTTAATTATTCATTTTTTTGAGTTTGTTTATTACCAACTGCAGCTTCTGTAGTTAAGAATAGGCTTGCAATAGAAGCAGCATTCAATAGAGCAGATCTTGTAACCTTAGTAGGGTCAACAATACCATTCTTCTTCATATCAACCCACTTACCGTTCTTCGCATCAAATCCAATTCCATCAGCTTGACGTAATTGTTCTTCAACAATATCTTTTCCACTAAATCCTGAGTTTTCAGCAATTTGATATAGCGGAGCACTTAGAGATTTTAATACAACGTTCATACCACGTTTTACATCTACTACATCACTAGTTAAAGAATCTTTAACCTTGTTGTATACTTCAAGTAAAGCACAACCTCCACCTGATACTATACCTTCACTAATTGCAGCTTTAGTAGCGTTCAAAGCGTCTTCAAGTCTTAACTTCTTTTCTTTTAATTCAGACTCAGTTGTAGCACCAACCTTGATTAAAGCTACACCATTAGTTAATTTTGCAATACGTTCATTAATTTGTTTCTTCTTAGTTGAATTAGCCTCACTAGCTTCTAAGTTTCTTAAAGATTCAATATGACTATCTAAAGCCTTCTTATCACCTGCACCGTCAATAATTGTTGTAGATTCTTTTTCAACAACTACCTTACTTGCAGTACCTAATCCTTCCATACTGATGTCTTTGATTTCACAACCAGGAACATTCTTATCATAGAATGTAGCACCAGTAATAGCGGCTATATCTTTTAATTCATCTACTTGTGAATCACCAAATCCAGGAGCTTTTGTCGCAACCACATTGAATGTACCACGAAGCTTATTAATTACAATTGTAGAAATAGTTTCTTGATCAATGTCATCTGCAATTATAAATAATGGTTTATGATTTTGTACGATTTGTTCAAGAAGTGGTAATATATCTTGAATTGTATTAATCTTATGATTTGTAACTAAGATTAGAGGGTTTTCTAGAGTAATTGATTTACTATTTTCATCAGTTAACATATAAGGTGAAATATAACCCTTATTATACTTTAAGCCTTGAGTAACTTCTAAGCTTGTTTCAAATCCTTTCGATTCATCAACATTAATAACACCGTTCTTACCAACAGTCTCCATTGCATCTGCAATTATTTGACCAATTTCAACACTACCAGATGAAATAGTCGCAACGTTTGCAATTTCTTCTTTTGTAGTAACTTCTTCAGAAATATTAATTAATTCCTCAGATACTTTCTTACTAGCTTTCTCAATACCTTCTCTCATTAATACAGGATTAGCTCCTTTATTAACTTCATTTAATCCATTATGAATCATATCTTGAGCAAGTACTGTAGCAGTAGTTGTACCGTCACCTGCTACATCGTTAGTGTTATTTGCAACTTCATAAATTAATTTTGCACCCATATTCTTAAAAGGATCTTCAAAACTAATTTCTTTTGCAATAGATACTCCGTCATTTGTAATAAGTGGACTAGAATATCCTTTATCTAATACAACATTTCTTCCTTTAGGTCCTAAAGTAACCTTAACAGTATCGGCTAATTCATCGATACCTTCTAACATATTCTTTTTTGCATCATTTCCAAATTTAATAACCTTTGCCATAAAACTCAACCTCTTATTCTAATACAGCTAAGATATCACTAGCTGAAACAATCAAATATTCTTCATCATCAACTTTAACTTTTGTTGGAGAATAATTTTTATATAATACCTTGTCACCAACATTAACTCCTGGTCTAATTAGACTACCATGGTCAATTTTACCTTCACCAACAGCTACAACAACTGCATATTCACTTTCTTCTTTCTTAGAAGAAATAATAATACCAGAAATTGTTTTCTTTTCTTCTTCCTTAGTCTCTTTCTTTAAAACTACATTATCATTTAATGGTTTAATCATTTTAAACTCACACCTTTCAATTTAAAGTATTTGTTGGCACTCTATGTAGTTAAGTGCTAAATACACATGTATTTTAATCTTGTTTTGGCAGATAGTCAAGAGGATTGCCAAAAAAGTTTTGTTTTTTCAAACGCAAAAAAATAGTCAGTTATATAATAACCAACTATTCTTTTAATATTAAAAACTAAATAAATTAAATTCTTCTTTTTCTTCTTTTTCAGGAAGATCAGAGAAAGCATTAGCTTTTCTAAAATATTCTATATGAGTCTTAGACATCTTAGTTCTCTTTGATACATCTTCAATTGATGCAAAAGGAGATTCATTACGAGCTTGCTCTACTGATTCAGCCGCAGTAGCACCTAGTCCTGGTACTGCAACAAAAGGAATACGAATTGATGTATCATCTACAACATCAAATAGAGTGGCACGAGATAGTTTAATATCAATAGGTAATATCTTTATACCTCTAGCTCTAGCTTCTCTTGCAACCTCAAGACAAGATATAACATCGTCGTCCGCATTAGATCTAGTTGCACTATTTCTTAAACTATTAATATAGTCTGTAATCTCAGAAACAGATTTTTGCATTACCTCAGGCTCAAAACCTTTTGCACGCTTTGAGAACCATCCAGCATAGAACAATGCAGGAGAATACATCTTGAACCACGCAATACGAAGCGCCATTAATACATAGGCTGTAGCGTGAGCCTTAGGGAATAGGTATTCAATCTTATTACATGTCCAAATATACCACTCTGGTACATTCTTCTCACGTAAATAAGCTTTATATTCTTCCCATTTTTGAGGATCTTTTTGAGCTTTACCTTTACGAATGAATTCCATTATCTTAAAGCTTATTGAAGGGTCACATCCCATTTTAATTAAGTCAAGCATGATATCATCACGACATCCTACAATGTCTGCAAATGGAATCTTACCATTTTCACTAGTACCTAATACTAAGGCTTGTGCATTGTTAAGCCAAACGTTAGTACCATGTGAAAGACCTGATATTTTAACTAGTTGGGCAAATGTTTGTGGCATAGTGTCATTTAACATTTGTCTAACGAAAGCTGTACCAAATTCAGGAACCGCAAATGAGGCTACCTTAGATTCAACCTCTTCCTCTTTGATGCCTAACACTTCAGTAGAATTAAACATCTTATAAACTTCTTTATCGTCAATAGGAATATCTTGTGCTCTACTGAATGGGAACTTATCTTGATGAGCATTTACATAATCCATGAAATAACGAATCATTGTAGGGTCATCGTGTCCTAGTGCGTCAAGTTTAAGTAGATTTGATTCAAATGAGTGGTAATCATAGTGCGTAGTCATCCACGCGTTTGATGTATCATTTGATGGGTATTGAATAGGAGTAACTGAGAATATATCAAAGTACTTAGGTACAACAACAATACCACCAGGGTGTTGACCTGTAGAACGTTTAACGTCAGTGATTTTAGATGCAACACGAGCTATTTCACAGTTTCGCATTACAATGCCGTTTCTTTCGCAATATCCTTTTACATAACCAAATCCAGTCTTTTCAGCTACTGTTGCAAGAGTACCAGCTCTAAATGAGTGAGTAACACCGAATACCTTCTTGATGAATGCATGAGCTTCAGCTTGATATTCACTTGAGAAGTTTAAGTCAATGTCAGGAACCTTATCTCCATTAAATCCTAAGAAGGTTTCAAACGGAATGTCGTGACCATCTTTCACAAGCTTATTTCCACAACAAGGACATACTTGATCAGGTAAGTCATAACCTGATAATACATTCTCTAAGTCATGCATAAATGGCTCTTCTAACTCTGATACACCATATTCCTTCTTTTCTTCTTCAGTCATCTTAAAGACATGGAATTTACAATTAGGACATCTATAATGTGGTGGAAGCGGATTGATTTCAGTTATTTCCATCATTGTTGCGACAAAACTTGAACCAACAGAACCACGGCTACCTACCATATATCCGTCTTTAACAGATTCATGTACCATTAAGTGAGCCATATAATAAGTAGATGCGTATCCAGCACCAATGATAGATTTAAGTTCTCTATCTACTCTCTTTCTTACAATCGGATGCATCTTATCTCCATAATATAAATCAAGATTTGAGTTAACAATTCTCTTCATATCTTCAACAAGTGATGGGATACCTAAAGATTCTGCAAATTGATCGTCACGAGGAGCCTTCATTGCTTCCTCACCAGTTTCCTTATTATCTTCAGGGAAAACTTGAATCTTACCAACCATATCAGCTATCTTATTAGTATTTTCTACAACAATCTCATATGCTACATCTTCACCTAAGAATTCAAACTCTTTTAAAAGTTCTTCGGTCGTGCGTAAATGTGCATAAGGAGACGCATTTTGTTTTTTACCAATAGAACGTGCAAGTTTAGAAACACCACCACCAATTAGCGGTGTATCAATTAAGATATCTCTATACTTTCTATCCTCGGGTTCAATATAGTGAGGACTTGATGAAGCACATACAGTCTTACCAATACTTTTCGCAAGTCTTACAATAAGCTTGATAGTCTCTTCAATACGTTCTCTTCCATCAGGCATGTCACAAATTAAATGGTTATACGCTAGCGGTGGTTGAATGCATACGAAATCTAAGAACTTCATCTCTTCAAGTACTTCCGCCTCAGATCTACGTAGTGCAAGTTCAAATACGTTAGAATCATATTCTCCCTCATACACAAGCATTCCTTTTCTGAAACGTTCAATAACGCTTCTTACCGCTCTACCTGTTTCATGACAGTGAATAGTAAGTGCGTCACTAACTAGACGATACATATTCTTAAATCCTTCTTGATTTAATGCAATAAAATTAATTTTAGAAGGAATTACATATTTAAAGAAGTTATCAGGATTAATAATCTTATTTAAATCCTTATAATTAAATATGTTACGCTTATACATATCTCTTAACATCTTCACAAAGCACTCTTGAGTAACACGAGTGTCATCATCAGCTCTGTGGTGTTGATCTTGACGAACCTTAAAGAATTTAGCTAAGACTTCAAGATTAAATCTCTTTTTGCCGTTTTCTGTGTCTTCATCAGGATTACAATAAGCTCTGAATAAATTCGCGGTATCTATTGCAGGATATACATGTTCTTCTAGGCCTAATTCACGCATTTTTGCATAAATCATACCAGTATCGAATTGTACGTTATGACCTACTAAAACTGTTCCTTCAATAAATTTTAAGAACTTAGGCATAACATCCTCTAAGTAAGGTGCATCCTCAACCATCTCATCAGTAATTTGTGTTAAGTCTTGAATGTTTTCAGGAATATGTCTCTTAGGATTTACAAAGGTATTAAAAGATTCAATAACTTGTTCATTTCTAACCTTTTGACAAGATATTTGAATAATTGTATCAAAACGCTGTGATAAACCAGTAGTTTCTAAGTCAAATACAGTATAAGTAGCACTCTTTAAATCAATATCATCATCCGTTAAAGCTACTTGATAAGCTAAATCATTTACATATGCAAGTTCAACACCATAAATAGGCTTGAAATCAGCACCCTTAGGCCAGTGGTGTAAGATATCAGGAATATAATACAAACCATCATTATCAGAGAATCCCATAGACTTCATACCAAAGCTTAAGGCAGTTTGAATATATTCACTAGCTTGATTTAATCCATCTAATGTAGACATCTTAGTATGAGCCATGAGTTCAACATACTTCTTTTCCGCATTATCTTCTCTTTTTCTTACAATAGCTTTACCCATATTAGTCCAGCTAGATACATTAAGTACAATATCCTTATCAAACTTATTGTATTCAGCAGTACCTATAACTTCTATATAATCCTTCTTATTCCAATTAATTAAAGTCTTATATTCTTCATCATTTGCCCATTTATTACAAATAATAGAATCACTCTCATCACTAATTACAATCTTAGCTAAATAAGACTTAGTCTTTTTAGATATATCAATAGAATTAATAGTACCTCTAACCTTAAAGTTAGGAAATCCCTTATACTCAGAATATTCAAGTAATTTATCTTGAGTAAGAGGAATATCCTTAATAGGACTAATCTCACTTACTTCAATCTTAGCTCTTCTTCTAAAGAATTGCTTTTTATCTGAGTCATTATAATCAATAGGTTCTTTAGATATATTTTCTCTTAATTTATTAATATTATCCATTTGTTTTTCTTTAACTATCTCATTTAAAGACTTTAATGACTCATCAACTGCATAATAAATCTTATAATTCAAGCCATAGTTATGAAGGCAATTTAATAATAAATCCTTATCTTTTTCAAGGAATAAAGAATCTCTATCAACATTAATTAGATATGTATTGTTTAAGAATGTTACATTTAGCGCCTTATATACCGAATAACTCTTATTAGTAGAAGAAAGATTATCAATAATTGACTTAAAATAATTTAGTGCGTCCTTATCTGATAATGTAGAATCCTTATATTTAATTTGAATATTAACCTTATTATAGTGAATCTTATTTACAAATAAATCTTCATTTATATTTAAAAATAAAGAATAATCTTCAATAGTTAGTGCACTATCAAAAGTTAGACTAACAGTAACACTAAGATCCTTAGTGTTCTTTACAACCCCATCAACAGTTATATTGTTTTTATTATAATTTATATTAAAATTTTCTTTAATAAAATCAATATATTTCATTTTTTACTCCCCTTTTGGTAATTTAATAATTTTAATAGAACTTAAAGCTTTTACTAAGCAATAAGTAC
>CAVAIM010000023.1:0-10195 GCA_963588755.1 bacterium
CTTCCTATCTTACTTATTGCGTCAATGGTAATTGATGCATGGAAGTTAACTGATGGTGTAAAGATTTACTTTATCATGATTATAATAACCATCTTTAGCTGGTCCGGTACCGCTCGTATCGTTCGTGGACAAATCTTATATCTTCGTGAACAAGAATATATTACAGCTACAGAAGTTATGGGTCTTCCTACATGGAGAAGAATTTTAAAACATTTAATTCCAAATGTTATGCCTCAATTAATCGTATCTATGACTCTAGGTCTAGGTTCTGTTATTCTTTATGAATCAACTCTATCTTATTTAGGACTAGGTGTTTCTGGTGATACAGCAAGCTGGGGTACAATGATTTCTTGTTGTAAAGATCAAATGAACTTAAAATATCATATGAATTTATGGCTTCCAGCTGGTTTAATGATTGTACTTGCCGTACTTGCATTTAACTTCGTTGGTGATGGTCTTCGTGATGCGATGGACCCTAAGAGTAGAAAGTAAGAGGTGTTTTTATGGCAAAGAAAAATACAAATTATCTTTCTAACAAAGAAAGTAAAGCAATAAATAAATATAATATTTCCCAAATGAAATATTGGGAAAAAGAAAAGAAGAGAAAGAAAGACCCTAGTGAATATACTAGTGTTATGAATGATGAAAACAATATCATTGAAATTGATGATTTAGTTACATCATTCTTCACAGACAATGGTACTGTTATGTCAGTTAACCATGTATCTTTCAATCTTCCTAAAGATAAAATCATTGGTGTTGTAGGTGAATCTGGTTGTGGTAAATCTGTAACTAGTTTATCTATAATGCAATTAGTACAAGCTCCTCAAGGACAAATTACTGGTGGATCTATTAGATTTAATTCTGATGCCCTTGGTTATGATGAAAATGGTAAAAAGCTTGCATATGATATTGCAAAAATGCCTATGCAAGAAATGTACAACATTCGTGGTAAAGATATCACAATGATTTTCCAAGAGCCAATGACAAGTTTAAATCCAGTATTTACTATTGGTAATCAACTTGATGAAGTTACTCTACTTCATAATAAAGGTATATCAAAAGAAGATGCGAAGAAGCATACTATTGATATGTTAAATGAAGTTGGTATCTCAATGCCTGAACGTGTTTACAAATCATATCCACATGAATTATCAGGTGGTATGAGACAACGTGTTATGATTGCAATGGCTTTAGCTGGTGATCCAAAGCTTATTATAGCTGACGAACCTACTACAGCTCTTGACGTTACAATTCAAGCTCAAATCCTTGATTTACTTAAGAAAATTCAAAGAGAAAAACATTGTTCAATCATGTTAATTACTCATGACCTTGGTGTTATTGCAGAAATGGCTGATGAAGTTGTTGTAATGTATTGTGGTAGAGTTATTGAACATGGTACTGTAAGAGAAATATTTAATAATCCTCTACACCCATATACAATCGGTCTACAAAAGAGTAAACCTCTTATTACTTCAAATTCAAATGAACCACTATATTCAATTCCTGGTTCAGTTCCAAGCCCAATCAATCTTCCTGATACTTGTTTCTTTAAGGGAAGATGTAATAAGTGTATGAAGAAATGTAATGGTGCATACCCATCTTATGTACATGTTTCTGATACACATTATGTTGCATGTTATTTATATGAAAAGGAGGATAAGTAATTATGGAAGACAAAAAACAAGAATTAGATGAAAATCTTGCGCCTAATCCAGAATATCTTCTAGAAGTTAAAGACTTAAAGAAGTACTTTCCTCTAAATCGTAATTTCTTTGGTAAACCTCAAAGTTATTTACATGCAGTTGATCATGTATCATTCGGAGTTAAAGAAGGACAAACAATCGGTGTTGTAGGTGAATCAGGTTGTGGTAAAACTACACTTGGTCGTACTATTTTAAAGTTATACGATGCTGATGGTGGTAAGATCTACTTTAATGGAGTAGATTTAACTGAAGTTCCTAGAAAGAAAATGAATAAGTATAGAACTGATATTCAATTAGTTTTCCAAGATCCTTATTCATCTCTACCTCCTAGAATGACTGTTGGTGCAATCATATCAGAAGCTGTAAAGGTTCATAAGATTGTTCCTGCTAACGAAGTTAATGATTATGTATTACACGTTATGGAACAATGTGGATTACAAAAGTCTTACTTTGATAGATATCCACATGAGTTCTCAGGTGGACAAAGACAAAGAATTTGTATCGCACGTGCTCTTGCAGTAAATCCAAAACTTGTAATTCTAGATGAACCAGTTTCTGCGCTTGACGTTTCAATTCAAGCTCAAGTAATAAATCTATTAAAAGAATTACAAAATCAAAGAAAGTTAACTTATGTATTTATTTCACATGACTTATCTGTTGTTAAATACATAACTGACCAAATCTTAGTTCTTTACTTAGGTAATATGATGGAGTATGGAGATACAGATGAAATATTTGCAAACCCACTTCATCCATATACTCAAGCTTTATTCTCAGCAGTTCCTCAACCTAATCCAGATGCAAAGATGGAACGTATTATCTTAAATGGTGATATCCCATCTCCTGCTAATCCTCCTAAGGGATGTAAGTTCCATACAAGATGTAGAAATTGTATGTCATGTTGTAAACTTGTTGAACCAAGTTATGTTGAAGTAAGTGATAATCACTATGTTGCATGTCATTTATACAATAAGGAAATCATGGATAACCTTGAACAATATGATAAGGAACTAGAAGCTAAAGAAGCTCAAGAGAAAGCTGATGAAACTCTAGCTGCTTTAAAGCATAATAAAAAAGTATTTAAGAAACATCAAGTTAGTGTTAATGAAGATGTTGTAACAGCTTTTGAAGAAAATACTCAAGATACAGTAGAATCAAAAGATGAAAAATAAAGATAAAAAAGAAAAGTTTATTGATGATAATCATACCATCTACAATATGGATGTAGAAGGTATGCCTAAAAGAAGACCTAGTTCAAAGGGAAATGAATTAGGTCTTACTAAAAAAGAAAGAAGAGCTTTAATTAGAGCTGCTTACTTACACTTTATCCCAATTCTTGTTGGCATTATAATTTGTTTTATACTTGCCATGATACTAATCCGTTTTTGGCTTAAATAAACGGTAGAAGGAGCAAAAATGAAATTATTTAAAAAATTAACTTTTGTTACTTTAAGTGCACTTGCAATATCTTCTGTTGCTGCTTGTTCTAGTAATTCTAATACTACTAATGTAAACAACAAGACTGAAGACAGCGATTCATCATCAAAACTAAGAGTTTCACTAACTGATGGTACTCTAGATTCTGCATCCCAACAAAACATGATTAAAGCTGAGTATTTAATCGAAAATAATGGTTATAAAGATAGTGATGAAATAAGTGTTATTGTAACAATGAGTAATTCATCTATGCTTGAATTATATAAACAAATGGGTACTGGATATGATTCAGTATCTGATTTCTATAATTCAAACATTGGTTCTATTAAAAATCAAACAATTATCAATGATCAAAATCGTTTAATTGAAAAATTAAAGAGCCATAATTTAATTAGTGAAGTAACTCAAACATATACAACTATTTTAAATGGTTTTGCAGTAACAACTACTTATGGTAAGTTAGAAGAATTAAGTAATTACGCAAATGTTGATAATACAATTATTTGTGATACTTATAACCTACCTACTAGTACTACTACAAGTTCTACTAATGCTCAAGTTAGAAATAATGTAGATGTTTATGATACTGGTATCTTTAACTCATCTGACTCTGGTTATGATGGTAATGGTACTTCAGTTGCAGTTCTAGACTCTGGTTTCGATTGTTCTCATAGCGTATTTGCAAATGAACCAAGTAAAGAAATGTATACTTTAGCTGATATTGATTCTAAATTAACTCAATTAAATGCTTATAAGACTACAGCTAATCTAAAAGCTGAAGATGTATATTATAGTAAGAAGATTCCATTTGCATATGACTATGCAGATAAGGATTATGACGTTAACCCAACTGACTCAAGCCACGGTACTCACGTTGCTGGTATCATCGGTGGTCAAGATGACACTATCACTGGTGTAGCTGTAAATACTCAATTATTATTCATGAAGGTATTTGGAGATACATCTAGTGGTGCTGAAACTGAAGATATTTTAGCTGCAGTTAATGATGCAGTTATCTTAGGCGTTGACTGTATTAACATGTCACTTGGTACATCATGCGGATTCAACAGAGAAGCTGACAATGATGCAATCAATGAAGCTTATGATGCAGTAGAAGATGCAGGTATTGCATTAATTGCTGCTGCAAGTAACGATTACTCAGCAGGATTTGGTGGTCCTGATGGTAATACTAATAAAGTAACTAATATTGACTCTGGTACTTTAGGTTCTCCAGCAAGTTATACTTCAAGCTTAGCTGTTGCTTCTATTTCAGGTACTTTATCTCAATATATTGTTACAAATAGTGGTACAGCTAATGAAGATTCATTCTTCTTCCTACAAAGTAGAACTATTACTTCAAAAGCTAATGATTTTATTAGTGAATTAACTGCTGATGATTCAGATTATGCAACTAATAAGACAAAGACTTACCAATACGTTTGTGTTCCTGGTACAGGTTCAAGAGCTAGTTATAATAGTATCGACGTAAAAGGTAAGATTGCAGTAATCTCTCGTGGTGATAACTCATTCGACGATAAGGTTAAAATTGCAAAACAAAAAGGTGCAATTGCAGCTATTATTTATAATAATGTTGAAGGTGAAATTGCAATGACTATCAGTCTTTCATCTCACATTCCTGCAATTTCTATTACAAAAGAAGATGGATTAAAGTTAACTAAACAATCAACTGGTACTATTACTATTGCTGAAAGTTATACTGCTGGTCCATTTATGTCAGACTTCTCAAGCTGGGGACCTACTCCATCTTTAGAAATTAAGCCTGAAATCACTGGACATGGTGGAGAAATTTATTCATCAATTCCAGGTGGTGGATATGATCACATGAGTGGTACTTCAATGGCTACTCCTAATATGTGTGGTGTTGTTGTATTAATTAAACAATACTTAAAGGAAAAATATCCTTCATATACTCCACAACAAATTCAAAAGCTTACTTATGCTTTATTAATGTCAACTGCTACTATTGCAAATAACGAAGAAGGTAACCCATATACTCCTCGTAAGCAAGGTGCAGGTCTTGCTAACTTAAAAGCTTCAGTAACTTCTAATGGTTATATTACAGTTGAAGGTAAGGACAAACCAAAACTAGAACTTGGTGATGATAAAAATCGTACTGGAAACTATGAAATGACATTTACTATTAACAATAGTTCTGAAAGTGCTATTGAATATACTCTAGATTTAGATGTAATGACTGAATCAGTTTCTAAGTCAGATTCTAACTATGTAGCTGAAAAGTCATATATGTTAGATAATACATTCAAGGCTTATGTAAATAATCAAGAAGTAACTAGCAAGAAGGTATCAGTTCCTGCAAATGGTTCTGTTACTGTTACTTATAAGTATTCATTAACTGATGAAGCTAAAGCTTATATGGATTCTTCATTCCCATATGGTATTTATGTTGAAGGTTATGTAAAAGCTATCCCTACAACTGAGGGTGAAGCTCAATTAAATACTCCATTCCTTGCATTCTATGGTGACTGGACTGAAGCTCCTATTTTCGATAAGTCTTATTTCGATGTAGAAACTACATCTCATAATGCAAACATCGATGATGATGACAAGGTTAAGGCTGATTACTGGGCTACTCGTCCTTATGCATCATATATGTATAACTATATCGTTCCACTAGGAACATATATCTATGACTTAGATGAAACTAAGTACACTGCAATTCCTGGTTCAATTGATCACATTGCAGTTGGTGATACAAATGGTGCTCTAGAAGGTATTGCTGTTGTTTATGCAGGTTGTTTAAGAGCTGCAAAGACAATGACTTATACAATTACTGACTCAGTTACTGGTGAGGTAATATGGTCATATATTGATTATAACTGTTCAAAAGCCTTTGGTAACAATGGTTCAGCAATGCCATATTATAATTATATTAGACAAACTGCTACAGAACTTGGTCTAGTTAACAACCGTAAGTATACATTCAATATGGTTGGTACTATTGACTATGGTGATGGTGGTTTAACTACAAATGTACGTAATTCATTTGGATTCGATTTCACAATGGATAACGAAGCTCCTATCATTAAGGATGCTACATACGAAGTAGAATATGATGAATCAGCAAAGAAGAATAGATATTATGTAACATTAACTTGTTATGATAATCACTATGTTCAAGCTGTAACTCCTGTATCATTCTTCTCAAAAGATGGTACTAATACATATACTACATTATCAAACCCAATTCCTGTATATAGTAATAAGGGTGAAGATTCTACAGTAAGAATTGAAATCACTGATTATATGGATTCAATCAATTCTAATACATTAGCTTCTAACTGCTTATTCTTCAATATTGATGACTATGCATTAAATGCTAATATATTCGCTGTTCAATTACCTGGTACAACTGACACTTTATCATTTACTGAAGATGGTACACCAGATGGTGCATCTCTAAGCGTTTTACGTGCTACTCTTGGTGATCAAGTAGAATTATATAACTACTTAACAAGTGCTTCTGAAGAAGATAAGTCTTACTTCAAGTATTTAACTTGGACATCAAGTGATGAAAAGATTGCAGTAGTTTCTCAAGGTGTTTTATATGCTAAAGCTGCTGGTAGAGCTACTATTACAGCTACAGATAGAGTTACTGGACAATCTACTTCAATTATTATTAGAGTACAAGCTGCAACAAGCGGTGCTTTACAAATAAGTAAGGCTGTTAGTGGTGTTGAAGGTGTTGACATAAAGAAGATATCATTTGATTACTTCGATACAGTATTTGCTTATGCAAACTCTGGTGATACAAGTGCAATTGGTACAACTGGTGATAGATTATTCTTAACTAATGTATCATCTCCTGCAATGTATCCAGGTGAACAAATTCAATTACATGCTAACTTCACTCCATGGTATGCAGATTCATCAAATGCTACATGGAAATCTACAAATAGTAATATTGTAAGTGTTGATCAAAATGGTGTTGTAACCGCATTAAAAGAAGGTTCTGCAACTATTTCCTTAACAAAGAATAATTCAACACTTAGTGCTTCTGTAAAAATTACAGTTAATAGTGAATTCGTTATTGAAAGTAGAACATTAACTGCTTATAAAGGTTTAGGTGGAGTTGTAGAAATTCCTGATGATAAGGGTATCTTATACATCGGAGCTTATGCATTCTCTCTTTATACAACTGATAGAACAGTTCAAAACCCTGACGATGATGATGACTATAACAAAACACCTTCTAGTAACTCAACAATTACTAAGATTATTGTTCCTGAAGGTGTAGAAGATATTAAGAAATATGCATTCTATAATTTATCAGCTTTAGAAGAAGTAGAACTTCCTTCAAGCTTAAAATACATTAGAGAATATGCATTCTCAACTAATACTAGTAATGGTGTAAAATCAGCTTTAAAAACTGTTAACTTAAGTTCAGTTGAAGTTATCGGTGAAGGTGCATTTGCAAACTGTACAAAACTTGAAAGTGTTTCTTTAGACAAGTGTTATGCAATTGGAAAAGAAGCATTCATGGGATGTACTTCACTTACTACAGTTGATATTTCTAAGGTTAGAAATTCAGGTTCTGGAGTATTTAAGAATTGTACTAACTTAACAAGCTATACAACTGATTCTAAGGGACAAACTAGAATTGGTGCTCAAATGTTCTATAATTCAGGTTTAACTAGTGTTACAGTTAACTCTACACAAATTCCTGAAGAAGCATTTGCAAACTGTGCTAACTTAACTAGTGTTGTAATTGAAGGTAAAGTTGTAACAATTGGTAATAATGCATTCGCAAACAATGCAAAATTAACAAGCATTACTGTTAATGGCTCTGTAGAATATTTAAATGACTATGCATTCGCAAATAACTCACAATTAACTACAGTAGTATTACCAAATAGTGGCGTTAAGATTGGTTCATATGTTCTTGCAAACAATCCTAACTTAACTAACCTAACATTCCAAGCTAATACTTCTATTACTTCATTAAAAGAAGGATTCCTATCTGGTTCTAATTTAACTACATTCACAGTTAATGAAGGTTCTAAGTATTCTGTAGTTGATGGTATTTTATATGCTGACAACGGACAAACTATTGTTTTAGTTGCAACTAAAGCTATCGACTCAACTACTTATAGCGTTCCTACTACAGTAACAGCTATTAAAGATGGTGCTTTCTCTTGTGTTGATAACATAAAAGAAATTGAATTCAATTCTAATGTTGAATTAGGTGCTTATGCATTCGCAAATATTGATACTTTAACAAAAGTAACATTTGCTGAAGGTATGAACATTAATTCTTACACATTCTACGGTTTAACTAATTTAGTGGAATTAGCTAACCTTGATAAGGTAGTTTCTATTGGTTCATATGCATTCGCTAATTCATTTACTCAAAATCATATCGACATTACTTTAGGTGATGTAACAGTATTAGACCATGCATTTGCAAATTCAGGTGTAAGTACTATTACATTTGTTGGTGCTTCTGAAATTGGTGAATATGTATTCCAAAACGCTTCTTCATTAAGAACAGTTACAATTCAAGGTGAAGGTGATGTAGTTATTGGTGCTTATGCATTTGATAATGATTACACTTTAAGTTTATTTGACTTCTCAACTGTTGTTTCAATTGGTGATTATGCATTCAGAGGATGTAACTATTTAACTGAAGCAGTAATGCCAAAGGTTGAAACTATCGGTGAAGGTGCATTTGTTAACTGTAGAAGACTTACTACTGCTAGTGCTCCTAAGTTAGTAACTCTTGGATCTTATGCATTCGGTAGATCTGATGATACTAAAACAGCTCCTCAAATTAGTGAATTTGTAATTGCTGATACAGTAACTTCAATTGGATCTTATGCATTCTATGGTTCTGCAATTCAAAACGTTACAATCAATTCTAATATTGTAACAATTAATCCTTATACATTTGCATACTGCTCAAGTCTTACAAATGTAGTATTAGGTGCTAATGTTGATACAATTGGTGATTATGCATTTGCTGTATGTTCTAACCTTGCTTCTATTAATTTAGAAAACGTTGAAACTATCGGTACTGGTGCATTCGCTACTACAACTGCTTTAAAGGAAATTAACTTAAATAGCGTTAAAACTATTGGAGAAGGTGCATTCGCTTCTAGTGGATTAAATACTAGTATCGTTGCTCCTAAACTTGAAGAAATTGGATCTTATGCATTCCAATCAACTCCTATTACTGGATTAACAGCTTTAAGCTTAAAAGTTCTTAAAGAAGGTTCTTTATACGGAACATCAATTACTGAATTTACTTTAACAAGTAATATTGAATCAATTGGTGAAACTGTATTCTTTGATGCTAACAAATTAACTGAAATCAATTATTTAGATAGCAATAATGAAAAACAAACAACTGGTAAAGTTAATAATTATGCATATATTAATAATGGTGTACTTTACACATATATTAATTCAAATAGTCATAATTTAAGATTACTTGCTGTACCATACGGTCTAGACACTGAAAAGTTAGAAGTTGTTGAAGGTACAAGCTACATTGAAATATTTGCAGGTAATGCAAATACTCATATCAAGTCAATTGTACTTCCTGATTCACTTCGTACTATTGGTGCTTATGCATTCTATAAGTATTCAAGTCTAGAAGAAGTAGAATTTAAGTCAGTTATCGCTCCTAAGGCTGAAGCTTACTTACTTGATACTTTATATAAGACTGTTACACAAAATGGTACTACTACTCAAGTATTACTTCAATCAACAGACCCAGGTTATGAAAAGATTCACAAATACTATAATTTATTTAGTGAAGATTTATATTATGCAAATTTCGTTGACTTAATCGGTCGTAATGAAGGATTAAAAGTTATACTTCCATCAAATTCTAAACTTGAAGGTTATGATTCAATATTCTTTGATGTTTACTTTGATATGTTAAATGCTACATTCTCTGGTTATGAAGCTATGGATTCTTACACAGTTCAATACTTAGAATATGTTAATACAATTAAGAATAAAGGATATATCTCACTTGATGATAGTAAATTAATTTCTAATTGTACTCT
>CAVAIM010000024.1:0-9936 GCA_963588755.1 bacterium
TGTATATATTCAAGATTTAGAATCTATATCTAGTGGTGACTTTAATAATTGTAAATCATTAAAGACTATCTATTTTAATCAAAGTGCATTACCTACAGTAAGTGGTACTAATACATATTATGAATCAGCTACTAAGTATATGTCTCAAGATATTTCGTATGTTAATGACGATGAGTATTATTATGTAATTGATCATGAGACAAATACAGCTCAAGTTAGTGGATTAAAGGATTTATCAATAACTGATGTTAAGGTTAAATCAAGTTTTGAGTTCATGAATCAAGTATATATTGTAAATGGTATTTATGATTATGCATTCTATAAACAAGAATTAAATAGTATTGAACTTCCATCAACTGTTAAGACTATTTCTAAATATTCATTATATAATACTAAACTAAGTTCTATTGATTTATCTAATGTTACTGCAATCGGCAATTATGCGCTTGCAGGAAATAACTTTGAAGAATTATCATTTAATGATGATGCGAATATCGCAGAAGGTGCTCTATCTAGTTGTGCAAGTTTAAAGAGATGCACATTGCCTAAGAATACTACATATATTTCTAAGTATTTATTTAGATATGATACTCTTGATTATATTATCATTGATTCTAAGGTTACTTTAATTAATTCTCAAGCGCTTGAAGATGCAAATGTTGAGACTATTTACTATACTTCAAGTCAAGAAGATTTTGAGAAGATTACTAATAATGATTTAACTAATTTTGCGAAAGCAAATATTGAATATAATTACTCTAAATAGACAAGGCTTTTAAAGCTTTGTCTTTATTTAATTGAAGTTTCCCTTTTCTTGTAAAGAGAGGGCATTTTTGATAAAATATTTATAGATTTTTGATTTTTAGGAGCGATTTATGAGGCTTAGTGAAGTAAAAAAAGAAGACTTTACACCAATGATTAGACAATATATAGATGTTAAAGAACAACATATGGATTCTATTGTTTTTTATCGTATTGGTGATTTTTATGAAATGTTTTTTGATGATGCATATATTTGTGCACGTGAATTAGAACTTCAATTAACTGGTAAAGATGCAGGATATACTGAAAGAGTACCTATGTGTGGTATTCCTCATCATGCATATTTAGAATATGCAAAGACTCTAGTATCTAAGGGCTATAAAGTTGTAATAGTTGAACAAACTGAAGATCCTAGTGCTACTAAAGGGCTAGTTAGAAGAGAAGTTGTTAAAATTATTACACCAGGTACTTTAATTGAAACAGGACTTGATAGTAAGGAAAACAACTACATTACTTCTTTATCTAAGGTAGAAGGAGAATATGCATTATCTTATGCAGATATTTCAACAGGTGAGGTTTATTTAACTACTTTTAAAGATTTAAACCAAGCACTAAATGAAATAATGAATTTATCTAGTAAAGAAATAGTAATAGGTAAGAATTTTAATGCAAATCTATTAACTAATTTAAAGAATAATTATCAAATAGTAATATCTGTATCAGAAAACAATAAATTAGATGAAGTTGATAAATATATTGTATATGGCATTGAAGATAAGTTTATTGAAAGTATTGCAATACTTGTTAATTATTTAAATGAAACTCAAAAACAAGCTATTAAACATTTACAAATTGTTAAATTCTATTCTAAAGATAATTATTTACGTCTAGATCCTTTTACTAAACGTAATCTAGAATTAACTCATAATTTACGTCTTCATGAAAGAACAGGATCACTGCTTGCACTACTTGATAAGTGTCAAACTGCATCAGGTTCTCGTATGATGCATAAATGGATTGATAGACCTTTAAAAGATTTAGATGAAATTAATTCTCGTCTAGATTTTGTAGAATCTTTAAAGAATAACTATATTATTAGAGAAGATGTTAAGGAATCATTAAGTACTATCTATGATTTAGAACGTATTATAGGTCGTATTTCATGTGGTAATGCGAATGCGAAAGACTTAGTACAATTAAGAAAGTCTTTATCTAATATACCTGCTTTAAAAGAAGCACTATCTAAACTTGATTTACCACAAGCTAAAAACTTAGCTAATGTAATAGATCCACATGAAGAGCTATTTAATACATTAACTAGCGCTTTAGTTGATGAACCACCTCTAAGTATTAAGGAAGGTGGAATGATTAGAGCGTTCTATAATCAAGAACTTGATGATTTAAAGGAAATATCTACTAATTCTAATTTATATCTAGAACAGTATGAACAATCTATTAAAGATGAGACCGGCATTAAAACACTTCATATCGGATATAACCGAGTATTTGGTTATTTTATTGAAGTATCTAAAGGACAACTTGAAATACTTGAATCTTTTAACGAGAATCAAAGATTTGTCCGTAAACAAACACTTGCGAATGCGGAAAGATTTATTACTAGTGAATTAAAAGAACTTGAACAAACAATACTTGGCGCTAATGAAAAGATTGTTAATCTAGAATATGAACTATTTAAGTCATTACGTGATATGTGTGAAACGTCTTCTAAGAGCTTACAAAACCTTGCGAATATCGTTTCTACTGTAGATTGTCTATTATCACTAGCTATTATAGCCGAAAAAGAAAACTATGTACGTCCTACATTTAATACTAATAATACAGTACATATTATTGAAGGACGTCACCCTGTTGTTGAAACAATGTTAAAAGAAAAGTATGTATCTAATGATATTGAACTTAATTCTTATAATCAAGTATTAATTACAGGACCTAACATGTCTGGTAAATCTACATATATGAGACAACTTGCACTTATCGCAATCATGGCTCAAATGGGTTCATTTGTACCAGCTAAGGTATGTGATATTTGTATATTTGACCAAATATTTACCCGTATTGGCGCAAGCGATGACCTTTTAGGCGGTCAATCTACATTCATGGTAGAAATGCTTGAAGCAAATTACGCGATATCACACGCTACAAAAAATAGTTTAATATTATTTGATGAATTAGGTAGAGGTACTGCAACTTATGATGGTATGGCTATTGCTCAAGCTATCATTGAATATGTATCACAAAAGATTGGTTGTGCAATGATGTTTTCAACACACTACCATGAACTATGTGATTTAACTGATACATTAAAACACTTAAAGAATGTACATGTAGAAGCTAAAGAAATTGATGGTAAGATAGTATTCTTACATAAAGTACTTGATGGACCTAGTGATAAGTCATATGGTGTAAATGTAGCCTCTCTTGCAGGACTTCCTAGAAGCTTACTTAAGAGAGCTGATGATATTTTAGAAGAGTTAGAAAGCAATTCTTCAAGAGGTAAATCTAATTTGAATTTATTTAACTTTGAAGAATATGAAGAAACTAAAGAACATAAGGAAGAAGAAGCTGCAGTAAAGATGATGCATCAAATCAATGAACTTGATTTAGACAGTATGTCAGCTAAAGACGCACTTAACTTCTTATATGAATTAAGAAATAATAAGTAGGTGATTTGATATGAGTAAAATTGTAAAATTATCAGATCATCTTGCGAATATGATTGCAGCAGGAGAAGTAGTTGAGCGCCCTTCTTCGGTTGTAAAAGAATTAGTTGAAAACTCTATTGACGCACACGCTACTCACATTACTATTAATTTAAAGGAATCTGGTATTAAATTAATTGAAGTAATTGATGATGGAGTTGGTATGTCTAGTGAGGACGCAGAGATGTGTTTTGAGCGTCACGCAACAAGTAAGATTAAAAATCAATATGATTTATTTAGAATAGGAACCCTAGGTTTCCGTGGTGAAGCTATTCCTTCAATTGCCTCAGTTTCTAAGTTTAATCTATATACATCTGATGGCATAGACTCTACTAATGTAGAATACAATGCAGGAAAGAAAATTAAGGTTGAGCCTTGTGCAATGAATCAAGGTACAAGAATAAGCGTTGCAAACTTATTCTATAACGTTCCTGCAAGACTTAAATATTTAAAGAGTTTAAAGAGTGAACTAGGAAGTATTACTTATTTAGTTAGTAAGTTTATTATTGCAAATCCTCAAATTTCTTTTAAATTAACTAATGATGATAAGGTTATCTATAACTCTAGTGGTACTAATGATTTAACTAGTGTATTCGGTCATTTATATGGAGTAAATGTTGCGAAAAACTTAGTAAGTGATGAATTTAAAGAAGAAGGATATAAGGTTTATTTACTTGCGGCTAAGAATATGATAAGTCGCTCTAATAAACTTGAAATCACTTTAATTGTTAATAATCGTTTTGTAAAAAGTAATGTAATTACTGATGCGGTTGTGGCTGCGTATAAAACATTAATTCCTGAAGGAAGATATCCTATTGCATTAATTAAGATTGATATTGACCCTTTATTAATTGATGTAAATGTACATCCTTCTAAGATGCAAATTAAGATTGCACAAGAAAACACTATTGCAAGTCTTATTACTGAGCACTTAAGAAAACAACTAATAATTGATAACTTAATTCCAGATGCAGTAGAACAAGATGGATATAAGAAGGCTACATTACTTGATGAATATAATGAGGCTAAGTCTTATGATGAGATTGAAGCTGGTTATAAGATAGAAAAGAAAACAGAAGAGACTCGTTCTTATATTGATGAAGCTAAGAAAATAGTTGAAGATAGCATGCAAGATAACGAATTAGTTTTACATGAAGAAGAACAAGTATTCTCTTTAAAGAATCTTGGAAACTTTAAGAAACAAGAAGAAACAGTAAAAGTAGTTGATTCTAATTTAGAAACTATTCCTCTTTCAATGAGATATAGTGAACGTAGAATTCCTGAATTAAATTATATCGGTCAAATACATGGTACATATCTAATATTTGAAGGGCTTGACGGAATGTATATAATGGATCAACATGCGGCTGCAGAAAGAATTAATTATGAGTATTATTATAATATTTTAGCTAATCCTACTGCGGATAGACAAACATTAATTGTACCTATTAAGGTAGAATTAACTAAGACTGAAGGAGCACGTGTAGTTGATTTATTAGATGAATTTAAAGGGTTAGGATTTATATTGAAGATTGAATCTGATGAGTTAGTTTCAATTCTTGAAATACCTACATGGGTTAAGTTTGATGATGCGGCTGACTTTGTACATGCATTAATTAGTGATTATAAGAATAACTTTAATTTAAATGTAATGTCTTATAGAGATAATATTTCTAAACAAATTGCTTGTAAAGCAAGTATTAAAGCTAATCATAAGGTTACTCTAGATGAAGTTAATGCGTTAGTTAAACGTTTAAGAAATTGTAATAATCCATTTACATGTCCACATGGAAGACCTACAATTATAAGGTATAGTAAAACTGATTTAGAAAAAATGTTTATGAGGATAATGTAATATGAAGAAAGTGATTGCGATTGTTGGTCCTACAGCTGTAGGTAAAACTAAAATTTCAATAGAACTAGCTAAAAAATTGAATCTAGACATTATTTCTGCAGATAGTGTAGCTGTATATAAACGCCTAGATATAGGTTCAGCTAAACCTACTAAGAGTGAAATGGATGGAGTAAAGCATTACTTAATTGATGAACTTGAAGCTACTGAGCAATATTCAGTTCAAGACTTTCAAAAGAAAGCTAGATCTATTATTGAATCTAATAACCCTATAATTATGTCAGGTGGAACTGGTCTTTATGTTCAATCTGTATTATTTGATTATTCTTTTGAAGCTACGAGACGCGATGTATCTTTTGAAGATAAGTTTAAGCATTTAGATAATCAAGAATTATATAATATGCTTATTGAAAAAGATCCTAGTGTTAAAGATAGGATTCACCCTAATAACAGAAAAAGAGTATTAAGAGCTTTAGAAATACTTGAATCTACTAATAAATCTATTGAAGCCTTTGATGGTAAAAGAAAACCATTTTATGATTCTTATATAGTATATTTAAATATAAATGATAGAGATTTATTGTATAGAAGAATTAATGAACGTGTTGATAAGATGATTAGTGACGGACTAGTTGATGAGGTTAGAGCATTATATAATGATAATATCTATCCTAATGCGATTGGATATAAAGAGTTTATTCCTTATTTTGAAAATGAAATTACACTTGAAAGTGCAATAGATAATATTAAACAAAACTCTAGACATCTTGCAAAAAGACAAATGACTTGGTTCCGTAATCAAATGGATACTCACTTTTATGAGGTTAATTTAGATAATATAAATGAGACTATAGATATAATATATAAAGATTTAAAGTCTTTTCTTGAGGTATAAGTTATGAATATATATTTAATAGGACTTCCAGCTAGTGGTAAATCTACTTGTGCTCGTGAGGTTAGTAAAGTATCTAAATATGAGTTTGTAGATTTAGATAAAGAAATAGTAAATACTTATAAAATGTCGATTAGTGATATGTTTAATATATCTGAAGATTATTTTAGACAAAGAGAGACTGAGACTTTGAAGCGTGTATCAGAGCTTGATAATAAGGTTATATCTTGTGGTGGAGGTATTGTTGAAAGAAGCGAAAATAAATCTTATATGAAAGGACTTGTAATTTATTTAGAATGCCCTTTAAATGAGATTGATTTTAGATTAAAGCGTGATGCAACAGTTAGACCTGTATCAAAAAGAATTAATATTTATGATTTATATGAATTAAGAAAAGATAAATATGCTTATTTCAAAGATGTAACTATTAAGAGTCAAATAATATCTAAAACTGTTAAGGAAATACTTAAGGAAGCAAATAAATATGAAAAAAATATTAGTAATTAATGGACCTAATTTAAATATGTTAGGTAAGAGAAAGAAAGAACATTATGGTGTTAAAACTCTAGATGAGATTAATCAAATGATTAAAGATTATGACTCAAGTTTTCTATATGATTTCTTTCAATCTAATTATGAGGGAGCTATAATTGATCGTATTCAAAAGCTTGATTATGATGCGATCATCATCAACCCAGGAGCTTATACTCATACATCTGTTGCGATAAGAGATGCACTTGAGATAGCTGATTGTCCTAAGGTTGAGGTTCATCTATCTGATGTATTCAATAGAGAAGAGTTTAGACGTATTGATTACATTAAAGATGTATGTGACACAACTATTACTAATTTAAGGGAAATGAGTTATATCGAAGCTGTGAAATATTTACAAAATATTTTGTAAGTGATATAATATTAAAGTCAAAATTAACATACGGAGGAAATTATATGATTAATGTTAATGATTTAAAGAATGGCGTTGTAATCGAATACGATGGCAACTTAATGAAAATCATGGAATTCCAACATGTATTACAAAATAAAGTAGCATATGTTAGAGTTAAGATGAAAAATGTTAGAACTGGTTCTATTATGGAAACAGCTTTAAAGGGTTCTGATTCTAAGTTCAAATTATGCTTCATCGATCGTAGACCTATGCAATATATCTACTCAACTGGTGATGCATATGCATTCATGGATAATGAAACTTATGAACAAATCGAAATTCCAGCAGCTAGACTTGAATGGGAAAAGAACTTCTTACAAGAAGGTATGGAAGTTTCAGTAGAATTCTACGGTGAAGAAATTTTAACTGTAGACCTACCAGACAAGGTAACTTGCAAGGTTGCTCAATGTGACCCAGCTGTTAAGGGTGATACTAAGACTAACGCTATGAAAGATGCATATCTTGAAAGTGGATACTTAGTAAAAGTTCCTATGTTTATTAACCAAGAAGAATCTATCATTGTTTCTACTATTGATGGTTCTTACGTTTCAAGAGCTTAATATTTAAATTAAAAAGTCAAATCAAAAAGTTTTTAGAGGAGTTGAATTCGCATTAACTGATTAGATATCGTATATGACTTACATAAAAGCGGTATTGATTCAGTGTATGACTATATTTTGGATCATGGTTCGGTTAGCCTGACCTTAACTGTACTCTCTAGTGGAGTTAACGTCGGCATATTATCAATTTTAATTATTTGTACAATTTTATCTGCGTTTTTCTCTTGTTCAGAGACAGCTATTTCAGCTGTATCTGAAGCTAAGATTAAAACATTAGTAGAAGACAGAAAAGCAGGAAGCAAGAAAGCACTATACTGTATTGAACATTATGAAAAGACACTTACAACTTTAGTTGTTGGTAATAATATTGTAAATACATTAATGTCTGTTTTATCTGTTACGTTCTTTGCATCACTATTTACTAATATTACTGATGAAAATGTAATATCTATATTAGCTACTATAATCATTACTATTGTTTTACTTATCTTTGGTGAAATTTTACCTAAGACTATTGGTAAGAAATATAACGAGAAAGTTGTTCTTGTTGTATGTCCTATTATTTGGTTCTTAAGTTATGTAATGTTTATAATTGTAGTACCATTTATGGGTCTACAAAGACTTGTAACTGGTAAGAGTGGTACTGAGCACAACGTAGATGAAGATGAATTAGGTTCTATTCTTGACACTATGGAAGAAGAGGGAGAAATAGAATCTGATGAACGTGAAATGATAAAAAATGTCTTTGATTTAAATGACCAAACAGTTGAGGATATCATGGTTCCTCGTGTAGATATGATTGCGATTGAAGTATCATCTACAGTTGAGGAAGCTAAGGAATTATTCCTTGAAAATCATTATTCTCGTATCCCTGTTTACAAAGAAGATAAAGATCATATTGTAGGTATTTTATATGAAAGAGATTTCTATGAAAAACTACTTTCAGATCCTAGTAAGGTTACTATTGAGAATTCGATGAGAAAAGCTAAGTTCGTAAATAAGACTATGACAGTTGATAGACTTATTAAAGAACTTCAAATTTCTAAAACACATATTGCGATTGTATCTGGTGAATATAATGATACCTTAGGTATTGTTACTATGGAAGATGCATTAGAAGAGCTTGTCGGTGAAATATATGATGAGCATGACGAAGGTTCAGTAAAATATACAAATATTCATAAAATCAATGAAAATCAATACATCGTTGATGGTGATTGTGAAGTTGATGAATTATTTGACACTCTTAATATCGGTGATGAACCTGATGAATCTAAGGTTTCTAGTTGGATTTTTGAATCTCAAGAAGAGTTACCTAAGAATGGTGACAAGATGACTTATATTGCAACTTACACCCAAATGGATGAAGAGGGAGAATATAAGGATTATGCAAAGAAGCTTGAGTTTGAAATTGTTAAGGTTGATGAAAGAAGAATTGAAAAGGTTCGTCTTACAGTAACTGATGCAACTGAAGAAGAAGCTAAAGAAAAACTTGAAAATGAGGATTTGGATTAACCAAATCCTTTTATTATGCAAAAAATTAGTATAAAATATTACTAGTTAAAGAAAGGATTCTTATTATGACTAAAATTTGTCCTATATGTAAAAAATCTAAGATTTATTCTATAAATCCTGTTGAAACAAGAAATAGACTAAAAGAACTTTTAAAGAGTGCACCTGAAGGCGCAATCCCTGATGATTTAAATAATATTATTAAGGAATTAGGGCTAGAGAATGATATTAGTGAAGAAGAGATGACTTTCTATAGTGTGCAAGGTAACAGAAACGTATGTACATGTTGTGGATTTGCGTTTTGCGATAATGATGAATCAAGTAAGTATTTAAACGAAGTATTTACACCAGTAACTCAAGAAGAATATTATGACTATATTAGATCTAAAGTTAATGATGAAACTTACTCATTTTTAATGAAGAAAGCTCTTCCTCAAGAGGAATATTATTTAATTGTAGCTGATCAATTAATTAGTGAACTTAATGAAGTAGGACTTACAGAATTAAATGATGAACTTGTAAATTAAGTAAAATTAAACATTTTCTACTATCTTTTAGTAGGAGATATTTTTTTTATGAATAAATATGAAGTTTTAAAATACTATTTTGGTTATAATGCGTTTAGAAGTGGTCAAGAAGAGATTATAGATTCAATAATAAATAAACAAAATATATTATGTATATTACCTACA
>CAVAIM010000025.1:0-9853 GCA_963588755.1 bacterium
GATCATAGAAAGATTGTAGTAGTAGATGGTAATATAGCCTATACTGGTGGAGATAATATTGCAGATGAATACATCCATTTAATTGAAAAATATGGATATTGGAAAGATAACGCGATTAGAATTGAAGGAGAAGCAGTTAGAAGCTTTACTACACTATTTATTAAAATGTGGTATATGGCAAGTAAAGAGAAGCTTGAATTTAATAACTATATTCCTACAATAAAAGTTGAAAATGATTCATATTGTCATCCATTTGGTGATGGTCCTAATTATAAATCAAATCCAGGATATCATTTATTCCTAAATTTAATTAATAGTGCAAAAGAATCTATACTTATTTCAAGTCCTTACTTTATCATCGATAATCAAATGATCAATGCGATTGTTGCAAAAGCAAGGCAAGGTGTAGATGTTAAAGTATTAATACCTGGTATACCTGATAAGAGATTAACTTATTCAATGACTAAATCTCATACAGGTATATTAGTTAAAAATAATGTAAAGGTATATAAATATACTAAGGGATTTAATCATGCGAAAAATATTGTAATTGATAATAAATATGCATACATTGGAAGTTTAAATATGGATTATAGATCTATGTTTATGTCTTATGAAGATGGTATATTTATCTACAATACACAAGCTGTACATGATATGTATAATGATTTAAATGAAACATTTAAAGAAAGTGAAAAGATAAGTATAAAAGATTATTTAAAGAGAAATATCTTACTTGTATTACTTGATTATTTATTACAAGTAATATCCCCTCTATTTTAAAAGAAAGACAAGGTTCGCTATAAACCTTGTCCTTTTTTATAGAAAATTAAAGTTTTTAAAGATTATTCCTACAACTAATCCTATTAAAGCTGAAAGAATAATAAATAGAATAGTACTAATACGTTTCTTAAATATTAGTTTATAAACTATCAGTAATAATATAGAAGATACTAAACAAGTTAGTGCTTGATAATTAAAACTAATATTATGAATATCATCAAATCCTAGTAAAGAGAGAAGAAGTGTTATACCGGCTCCTAGAATTAGGGCTACTGTACAAGCTTTAATTCCTGATAGAAAGTATTTAACATATTTATTATTAATAAAGTTATTAAGTATAGAAGCTATTAAAAGAATAATTACAAATGAAGGTATGACAACTGCTATACTTGCAACTATTGCGCCAAGAACTCCACTGGTCTCAAAACCTACATAGGTGGCTAAGTTTATCGCAATAGGCCCTGGTGTACATTCACAAATACCAATAAAATTATTAAATTCTTCTAATGTAATCCAATTATGTTGAAGTACTGTCTCTTTAATTAGAGGTATCATCGCATATCCACCGCCAAAGGTGAATAAACCTATTTTTAAGAATTCTAAGAATAATGTAAGAAGTGTCATTTCTTGCTTCCTCTCTTATCTTTAATTAAATAGTATATTAACGTAAATATTCCTGATATTAAAATATAATAAATAGAAGAGAAATTAAAATTAATTATATCAAATACTAAGTAGAATGCGAGTACTATAATAAATAATGAAAGTGTTAGAATATTTTCTCTTGCATTACTAATTAAAGAAAGACCTGCAGTAATAATTAATATACAAACAGATGCGTTTATACCAACAAATGCATATTTAACATATTCATTATCTTCAAATTGTTTTAAGAATAATGATATTAATAATATGATAATAATAGAAGGAAGAATAACACCTAAGGTTGCTAAAAAGCTACCTAAGACCTTACCTCTTTTATAACCTATATAAGTAGCCATATTTACAGCTTGAGGACCAGGAGTAGATTCAGCTATCGCAAGCACTTCAATCATTTCACTCTCACTTATCCAATTTCTTTTTGTAATGAGCTCTGATTTTATAAGTGGAATCATTGCATATCCACCTCCAAAGGTGAAGAGTCCAATTTTGAAAAATATAAAAAATAATTTAATTAAATCCATAATAACACCATTTAAAATTATAGCACATTTTAGAGTTTATTTTCTTTTAAGTTAAGAATAAATATTATAAAATAAAGATATTAAAAGAAAATAATGGTGATATTATGAAAAATACATTAAAAATAGTAAATAAAGAATATGATGTAACTGTAGATTTTCAAGAATTAATAGATTCTCTAAATACTAATGAAACTCTATATGTATTTAGAGGTACTTATTTAGTTACTAATCTATTCTTAAAATCAAATATTACACTTGAATTTGAAGAAGGTGCTACTTTAATTTCAAATATTAGTGGAACTTATAAAAATATCTATACACGTGTGGCAGGAATCAACATGGATTTTTATGCGGCTGTATTAAATATAATTGACTGTAAGAATGTGCACATTTTAGGTAAGGGCGTAATTGATGGTAAGGGTGAGTATTTCTATAACCTTTACTGGGGAGAAGATACTAAGGGTGGACTTAGAAAAGAATATGATCTAAAAGGTATTCGCTTCTTAGCTGATTATGATACTAATAGAGTAAGAAACGTATTAGTACAATCTTCATCTAATATAGAAATATCTGACATTACTAGTAAAGATTCAGGCTTTTGGAATATTCATTTACTATATTCTAATAATATTAAAGTATCTAATGTAGTAGTTGATTCACCAAATGAAAACGCACCTTCAACTGATGGAATTGATATTGATTCATGTAGTGATGTAGTTGTAGAGAACGCAAACATTACTACAAATGATGATTCAATTGCGATTAAATCAGGACGTGACGCTGATGGTATAAAGACTAATATGCCATGTAAGAATATAAGTATTAATAATTGTATAATTAATAAAGGATTTGGTATTACAATTGGATCTGAAGTGTCAGGTGGAGTTGAAAATATAAATATATCAAATATTAAATATAATAATACTGATTGTGGATTTAGAATTAAATCATCAGTTTCTAGGAAAGGTTATATTAAGAATATTCATATTAATAACTTATCAATGGATAATGTTAAATACCCTATTCATATTAACTTAGATTGGAATCCATTATATTCAACTAATAAGATGCCAGTTGGTTTTAATGGCGAAATGAAAGAACACTATTACAAAATTATTGAAGAAGTTCCTGATAGTATTCCTAATACAATAATAGATAATATTAATATAAATAATTTAGTATGTAATTCAAAAGATATTAAATCCCGTGCTTTTGATATAGTTGGTTTTAAGGATCAATATATTACTAATTTTAATATAAATAATAGTATATTTAATACTAAAGAATTAGGAAGATTATCAAGAATTGATTTGAAGTTAAATAATACAATCCTAAATATTGATTCTTTAAATAATGAGCTTCTAGATGAATATGACAATAGGTAAATAGTTATTTAAAATTTAGTTGATTTAATATATAATATTATAAGTGCTTTAAAGGAGTGAGATAAAATGGCTAAAAAAGTAATTTTAGGTTTATCTGGTGGAGTAGATAGTTCAGCTGCAGCTATCCGTTTAAAAGAAGAAGGATATGATGTAACTGGTGTATTCATGCGTAACTGGGATTCTACTTTAAATAATGATAGATTAGGAAATCCTACAGTAAATGATGATGTTTGTCCTCAAGAGGTTGATTATCAAGATGCGGTTGACGTTGCAAATAAGATTGGCATCAAGATGGATAGAGTTGATTTTATTGAAGAATATTGGAACTATGTTTTTAAATACTTTTTAGATGAATATTCTAAAGGACGTACACCAAACCCTGATGTTATGTGTAATAAAGAAATCAAGTTTAAAGCTTTTTTAAATTATGCGTTTAAACATGATGCAGACTACATTGCGATGGGTCACTATGCTCAAGTTAGAAGAGAAGAAGATGGTACTACTCATTTAATGAGAGCTGTAGATCAAAACAAGGATCAAACTTACTTCTTATGTCTTTTAACTCAAGATCAAATTAAGAAGGCTTTATTCCCTATCGGTGATATGGTTAAGCCTGATGTAAGAAAACTTGCGGCTAAATATAATCTAGACACTGCAACTAAGAAGGATTCAACTGGTATTTGTTTTATCGGTGAGAGAAACTTCCATAAGTTCTTACAAAACTACTTACCAGCTCAACCTGGTAATATTGAAACTGTAGAACATACAGTATTAGGTAGACACGATGGATTGATGTATTATACAATCGGTCAAAGAAAAGGTCTAAACCTTGGTGGTATGAAGGGTTATAAGAATGAACCTTGGTTTGTATTAGGTAAGAATATTAAGAGAAATGTACTTGTTGTAGGTCAAGGTGAAGATAATGTATTACTTAAGTCTAATAGATTAATTGCGTCTAATATTAACTTTATATGTAATACTCCTACATGTGATAAGACATATCAAGCTAAGTTTAGATATAGAGAAAAAGATACAGATGTCACATTAAAGATTATTGGAGATAAATTAGAAGTATCTTATAAAGAAGCTTTTGGTGTAACTCCAGGTCAAATTGTTTGTCTATATGATGAAGATGAATGTATTGGTGGAGCTATCATCGAAGAAGTATACTATAACGATGATTTAAGAACTGTATTTGAGGACTAAATTATGAAACTTATAAGTTGGAATGTTAATGGACTTAGAGCTTGTATGACTAAAGGCTTTAACGAGTTCTTTTTAGAAGAAGATGCTGATATATTTTGTATTCAAGAAACTAAGATGCAAGAAGGTCAAGCTGATTTAGCTAAAGATAATTATTATATGTATATGTCTAGCGCTATTAAAAAAGGCTATTCAGGTACGCTAGTTTATACTAAGATAAAACCTTTATCAGTAGTTTACGGAGTTAACGGATTATACAATGATGAAGGTAGAGTAATTACATTAGAATATGATAATTTCTATTTAGTTAATGTTTATGTACCTAATTCTAAGGAAGGTCTTTTAAGACTTGATTATAGAATGGAATTTGAAGATAATTTTAGAACTTATTTAAATTCTTTAAAGGAAAAGAAGAATGTTATTCTTTGTGGTGATTTAAATGTAGCACATAAAGAAATAGACATTAAGAATCCTAAAACTAATTTAAGAAACCCTGGTTTCACTGTTGAAGAACGTGATAAGTTCTCATGTTTATTAGAATCAGGTTTTAAAGATACATTTAGAACATTGTATCCTGAAACTGTAACATATTCATGGTGGAGTTATAGATTTAAGGCTCGTGAGAAGAATGCAGGATGGAGAATTGATTACTTTGTTGTAAATGATTCATTCATGGAACATGTTAAAGATTCTAAGATTTTAACTCAAATTTTTGGTTCTGATCACTGTCCTGTCGAATTAATTATAGACTAATTTGGATAAATGTCTAAAATTGTGGGAAAATTGTGGTATACTTAAAATTTGCTTAAAAGAAAGGCTTAAAGCCTTTTTTTTGTTTTCTTTGTAATTATAATATAAGTATGAAATGAGATGATTTTATGAAAAGAAGATTAATTTATATATTTAGTATTGTCTCAGTATTTTGTTTAACACTACTTACGTCTTGTTATCTATTTGGTTCTAGTAAGTCTAATCCGACTGCTGAATTTAAAAATTTAAGTTATAATACTGAAACAAATACAGTATCTTTTGATGTATCAATTAGTGACTCGAGTAATATTGGTTCTAATTACAATCTAGTATTAACTGATTCACAAGGAACGCCACAAGATTCAAAGGAAATATCTGATATTTCTTCAACTATTAGTGAATCATTTACTAATTTAGTTCAAGGTACTACATATATTTTAAGAGTTACATGTGAATATGGTTCAACTACTAATGTAATTGGATCAAAATATTTTGTAGCTGAAGAGTCTGCTAGTACTAATACCTCATCATCTTTAGGTATTACATATAGTGATTCTACTATAGAATATGATGGAGATAATCATTATTTATATGCTTATTATGGTTCACAAGCTATAACTGAAAATTGTACTAATACAATTAATAATGTAACCTATTATTATAATTATGATGGAACTAATGAAGCAGTTAAATATCCTGGTACATATACATTTAGTTTAAATATTTATAAAGTAGTAGGTACAAGGCTTAACAAGAGATATCAATTACTTGAAACTTTAACTGCTACTCTAACTATAACTAAAGCTAAGAGATTATATGATTTTAGTGATGAAACAGTAGAATATACTCAAAGTGAATATATCTATCCTATTAGTGTAGATGGACTAACTTATAATATAGTAGATGAAAATAACAATGAAACAACTGCAATTAATCCTGGTACATATACAGTTAATTATGATTTTGTAGGTAATGATTACTATGAGGCTTCAAGTGGTTCTTATACTCTAACTATTACTAAAGCTTCAATTATTTCTTATTTATCAAGTCAAACTACAACTCTAGATGATAGTGGTAAAGCAAGCGCAACTGTAGATAGCTCAGATTTCTCAGTAAGTGATTTAGCTTATAGTGTTAAATATTATGATTTAAATTGTAATGAAATAGATGAAATTACAGAATCTGGTACTTATATTTATGAAGTTACTGTAACTGGTAATGACTATTATGAAACTCTAGTTGTAAGTAATATGTTATATGTTGTAGCTGATAGCAGTACTCAAGTTATTGTATCTCGTGCTATGTCATTTAGTGTTGAAACACAAAATGGAAGAGCTAAAACTATAAACTATTACAATTATATTGAATTATATAATCAAAATTTAGATAGTGTTGATTTATCTCTTGTTACATTAAATATTTCAGGTACTAATGTTAAATTATCATCAACTCTTGCAGGACATTCTACATATGTAATATTAGTATATTCATATGCAAAATCAATTTCCTTCTCAAGCGGATATTCAAGATATCAAATTGATTTCACTAGCTATGCTGATTATTCTGTAAAGAATACTAATGAAGAAAAATTATCTAATGTAAATCTTACTTATAATGGAATAGTTAATAATTATACTTTTACAACATCATATGATGACTTTGATGCAATACTTCAATATAGTGCATCTGATATTACAAATAATTCATTTGTATATTCATACACTAATCCGGAAGATATTGATGATGTTGTTTCAACTTTAAAGTCTTATACATATACTAATTTAGCTCCAGCTCTATTATTTAATAGTGATATTGAAACTATTTCTGAATCAAGAATTACTGAATTATATGATGTAGAAGCTCGCGACGCATTAGGTGAAGAAATTACTGTAGATAGCACATGTGTAAATACAACTAATGTATGTGCTGAAAATGTAGGTAAGACTGTGATTGTTACTTATACTATTAAAGATAGTTATGGCAATGTTACTACAAGAAGCCGTAAAGTATTAGTAGTAGATGAAGAGAAGCCTATTGTTGAAATTACTGAAGGTTCTAGTCTAACTTTAGATTTAAACGCAAATGTTGATTTATTAAGTTATTTCTATGTAACTGATACAGTTGATGGTGATATAACAGTTACAAGTGATATGATTTCAACTGATCTTGATACTACTATTGCAGGAGCTTACAAGGTAACATTAACTGTAAGTGATAAAGCAGGTAATACAACAATTTATACTATTACTATTAGAGTAGGTATTACATATTCTTACCTTGATACTATATCAAGCGAAACTATTAAGATTTCTGATACAGGTGAAGCTAATGCGATGCCATCAAGTGGTAATGTAAATGTACTTGTAGTACCAGTAGCGTTCTCTAGCAGTACATCAAGCACAAGTATTTCTACAATTAATGCGGTATTTAATGGTAATAGTACTAAACTTGCAACTGAATCTGTTTCAAGTTATTATCAAAAATCTAGTTATGGTAAATTAAATCTATCATTTGATGTATATTCAAGTTGGATTAAGATGCCAAAGCTATATACATATTATGATAAGAATATTGAAGAATTAATTAGTTATGCCTTAGACTATGTAAGTAAGTCTTATGATTTATCTAAGTATGATTCAGATTCTGATGGATATATTGATTCTATATGGTTTATATATGATATTAACTATGATAGTGATACTGATTACTTCTGGGCATGGACTAGTGATATGAGCTCTTATAGTTTAAAATATAATAATAAAAGTGTTGGTAAGATTGCGTTCGCATCACTAGAATTTAGCGATTCATCTGATAGTTACTATACATCATTTAATGAATATAATACTGGTAAATATACTGCAAGAACTTATATTCATGAAACAGGACATTTACTAGGTCTTGAAGATTACTATGATTATGACTATGACTACACAGTTGGAGTATCTCATAATATGTATGGTCAATCTATGATGGATGAAAATATTGGTGACTTAGACGCAGCTAGTAAATTATTACTTGGTTGGGTAAATCCTATTGTAGTATCTGAAGCAGATACTGTAACAATTGGATCAACTGCATTAAGTGGTGAGAATGTAATATTAATTAGTAAGAATATTGTAAGTAATAAGACAATATTTAGTGAATATATTTTACTTGAATTCTGGACAAGTGATGGACTAAATTCCTTTGATGCATCTAAATCATTTGGCACAGATGCATATGGTATTAGAGTACTTCACTTAGACGCAACTATTAATTATGTAAATGGAAGAGCAACACTTACTACAGGTTCTAGACCATCATACTTTAAATATAATAATACTGATGATGATTCAAAGAACTTCTTAGAGACTTTAGCTCTTAATCCAAATAGTATCTATAATTCAAGAACTAAGACTTATAATGTAAAAAATAATGTATTATTTACTGATACTACTAAGGTATTTGGTAAGGATTACTACTCAACATTTACTTATAACGATTCTAGTAAGATTGATTTCACATTCCAAATTACAAGCCTTACTAACTCAAGCGCTACAATTGAAATTAATTTTTAAAAAGATTTAAGGACAACGTTAACTTGTTGTCCTTTTATTGTTTTTTCAAGTCTTTCATTGTATAATTTAATTACTTTTAAAGGAGGACTTTAAACATGTTTGGAAAAAAGAAAAAAGATAAAAAAGAAAAAGACAATAAAAAAGTTGATGAAGCTTTAAATGAAGCTATAAAAGATAATAATATTAAAGAAGAAGTTAAAGAGAAGGATCTAGAAGAAAAAGAAGAAAAGAAAGTAGAAGAAGCTAAATCAAGTAATAAGTTTAATTCAAGCATTGGAGCACTACTTAAGATTTTTGCGGGCGTGGTTCTTGTTGTATTAGGATTTGTATTTATCTTCCAACCTAATGGAACTGATAGTGATGGGAATCAAATTTATTTAAGAGAAACAGTTAGCTTAGTAATTTTTGGTGCTGCGATTGTAGTATATGGTGTTACAAGACTTATTTATTTAATTAAAGCTAAAACTAACTCTAATGTTAAATGGGTACTTTTACTTGAAGTATTAATTGATGTTGTAATTGGTGTATTATTATTCCTTAGTGGTATTATGGAAGGATTCACATTTATAAGTAAGAACTTTAGATTCTTCTTAGGAGCAGTATTCTACTTAAGAGGTCTATTATACTTCATTTGCACTACATTTATGCGTCATGAAACTAATGTAAAAGAGTTTGTAATTAATGTTATATTATTCACATTTGGTGTTGTAGCTTTCTCAGTTAAAGATTTTGATATTAAAGGTCTTTCATGGATTTTAGTTGTTTTAGCATTCTTAAGTGGTGTTTACACTCTAGCTGATGGTTCTTATTATTATATTAAGAATAAAAAGAGAGAAGACAGTAAAAAGTCTAAGAAGAAAGAGAAAGAAAAAGCTAAAGAAGATAGAGATACTAAAGAAGAAAAAATCATTATTGAGGATAGAGATTCTTCTAGTGATTCTAAATATGCTAACTAAGGTGCAAGAAATTGCACCTTTTTCTAAATTTTAGC
>CAVAIM010000026.1:0-9618 GCA_963588755.1 bacterium
GAGTATGCAATATGAAAGATGTTGTTGAACTTAAAGAAAAAGAATTAGATAAATATGATCGATTAATTCTTAAATATTTACAAGAAGATGGATCTATTTCAAACTTAGAATTATCAAAAAGAATCGGACTTGCACCATCTAGCTGTCTTATTAGAACTAAAGCATTAAGAGATAATGGAATTATTCAAAAAACATCAATTATGGTTGATGAAAAGAAGCTAGGTTATGGAATTGTTGCGTTTGCAAGAGTTAATGTAGAGAAGTTAACTAGAGAGATTAGTGATAACTTTGTTGAAACAATTAAGAGAATCCCTGAAGTAGTAGAATGTTATACAATTACTGGTGATGGTTCATTCTTACTTAAAGTTGTTGCGAAAGACTTAAAAGAATATAGAGATTTCGTTGTTGATAAGATTATGGCAATTGACCATGTAGCAAGTGTAGTATCAAGCTTAGTTGCAGATCAAAATAAGACATCAACAGTTATTCCTTTAGAATAATTAATTAAAGGCCCCTTGAGGCCTTTTTCTTTTTGAATTAGATAATTTATTAAGATAAAAAGCGTCTTGATTTTGTTTTAATAGATAATGATATATAATTTGATTAAGTTGTATATGATACTTTTTAGGAGGCTTTATATGAAGAGCTTGTTTAAATGGATAAAGAAGTATACGATTCATTTAATTGTTATTGTTATACTTTTGTTTTTACTAGAATGGTTATATTCATATCTATCACAAATTGTTGCGTATGGAATAGCTTTAATAAATAAGGAAGATTTAACTAATCAAGGATATATTCCTAAGTTTTTATCAATTAAATTAATTGAAGCTAATAACGCAAATGGTATTATATTTGCAATAGGTATGTTATCAATTATGTTAATATTACTTCAATTTTCAAGAAGCGTATTAAGATTCATCTCTAACTATATGCAAGGCTTAGTCACTCAAGATATAGCCTATGATATGAGAGGAAAGTTTTATAATCGTGTTGTAGATTTATCATATAGTGATATGAATAAATTAGATAATGGTAATCTAATACAACGTGCTACAAGTGATGTAGATACTACCTCTAATTTCTTAGGTAGTCAGTTAACTGCATTAGTAGATACAATATTTACTGTTATTGTAGGTACAGTTAGAATGTCTTTGATATCAGTGGAAATGATGTTAGTAGGTTTAATTATTATACCTATTACTGTTGTATCATCTATTCTTTATTATAATTATGTTACTAAACTAATTGATAAGATGGAACATGAAGAAGCTAAGATGACTACTGATATAGAAGAAAATATAAATTGTATAAGAGTAGTAAAAGCTTTTGCGAATGAATCTTATGAAATTAATAAGATGGATAAAGATAATAAAGCTTATTGTAAGGCTGATTTTAAGGTTAATAGAATTATGTCTATATATTGGGCTATATCTGATACTATTACACTAACTCAATACTTTGTTGCAGTGTTAATTGGTATTAAATTAACTAAATCAGGAAGTATTACAATGAGCCAAATGGTTGCGTGTCTTGGTTTACTTGAAATGGTTGTATGGCCGCTAAGAGGTTTAGGTAGAACAGTTTCTAACTTCTCTAAGGCTTTTGTAAGTTCTAAGAGAATTGATGAAATTATTGAAATGCCTACTGACTTTGATAATGATGGTACCCTAAAGCCAGAGATAACAGGAGATATAGTATTTAATAATGTTTCATTTAAGTTTGATGATGATACTAAGCATTTACTAAATAATGTATCATTTAAAATTAATAAAGGTGAAACTGTTGCGATTGTAGGAAAGACTGGTTCTGGTAAATCTACTATTTGTAATTTATTAACAAGATTTTTAGAAATTGATAATGGTGATATTTTACTTGATGGGGTATCTATTAGAAATATTGAAAAGAAGTATTTAAGACAAAATGTAAGAATTGTTCTTCAAGATCCTTTCCTATATTCTAAGACTTTATATGAAAATATATCTATTGCAAACTCATCTATTACTAAAGATAAGGTTGATGAGGTTGCGAAGATTGCAGATATCTATGATGAAATAAAAGGATTTAAAAATGGATATAATACTATAGTTGGTGAAAAAGGTACTACCTTATCAGGTGGACAAAAACAACGTGTTGCAATCGCAAGAATTCTTACTAGTAATTCTAGTGTATTGATATTTGATGATTCTTTGTCTGCACTAGATACTAAGACTGATTTGTTAATAAGAGAAGCTTTGAAGAAGCATAATAAGAATCAAACTATGATTATTATTACTCATAGAATTACTACTGCTAAAGAAGCTGATAAGATTATTGTATTAAATAATGGTACTGTTGAAGCTATTGGTACTCATGATGAATTAAAGAATAATGGTTTATATAGCACTTTATGGGATATTCAAGGTAAACTTGAAGATGAATTCTTAAGTGTTTTGAAAGGGAGTGAGGAGTAATGGAAGAAGAAGTAATTGATGAAAAGATTCACGCAAGTAAAAATACATGGAAACAAATACTTAAGACTATGTGGCTTGATAAGGTAGGAGTTGTAGGTATGTTAATATCTTGTGTAGTTGAATCAATGATTGATGTTACCTACCCTTTATTAAATAAATACGCCCTTGAACATTACTTTATTGAAGGTGCAGACTATTCTAGTTTAAGTTGGTTCATTCCAGTTTATTCTATTATTTGTATCTTATTTGGTCTTGCGACTTATTCATTCTTACGTTTTGTAGGACGTGTACAAATAAATACCGCATACAATTTAAGAAAACTTAGTTTTGAACAATTACAACGTCTTTCATTCTCATATTATGATGTAACTCCATCTGGTTGGATTATGTCACGTGTTACAAGTGACTCAAGAAGATTAGCTGAAATTCTTTCATGGGGACTACATAGTATCTTGTGGGGATTTCTAGATGTAGTAGGTATTATTATTGTAATGTTTACATTAGTAGATTATCGTCTAGCGCTAGTTTCTATTTCAATGTTACCTATTCTTATGATATTTACCTACTTTGTAAATAAAGTTATACTTGCAAGATACCGTGCAAGCCGTAAGGCTAACGGAGAGGTTACATCTAAGTTTTCTGAAGGTTTCTTAGGAAGTAAGACTACTAAGTCATTAGTAATTGAAGAAACTAATAAGAGCGAATTTGAAGATTTGAGTACTAAATATAAACGTACTACTTTAAAAGCTATCGCAATCTCTTCATTTTTTGGTCCTTTTGCTTTCTTAATTACTTATATAGATGTATCATTAGTAATGGAATCAGGTTTATTATTTGGCTTAACAGGAGCCGCAATTTATATTGGTATTGATTACACATTAAAGATGTTTGGGCCAATTCTTGATATGGCTCAAGTATTAGGCGATTTTAAACAAGCTGAAGCTTCAGCTGAAAGAATAATATCGCTAATTAATACAGAACCTCAAATTAAAGATAGTGAAGAAGTTATTAATAAGTATGGTACTGTTTTTGAACCAAAGTTAGAAAATTATGAGACATTATATGGTGATGTAGAGTTTGATCATGTATCTTTTTCATATAATAATTCTAAAGAAGTATTACATGATTTTAATTTAAGTGTTAAGAGAGGTTCAAGTGTCGCATTAGTAGGGCACACTGGTTCAGGTAAGTCTACTATTATTAATTTATTATCAAGATTTTATGAACCTACGAAGGGTAAGATATTAATAGATTCTAAAGACTATAAAGAAAGATCTATTGGATGGTTACATAAGAATTTAGGATATGTTCTTCAAAGCCCTCAATTGTTTTCTACAACAATTTTAGAAAACGTTAGATATGGTAATTTGAACGCTACCGATGAAGAATGTATTAAAGCACTTGAGATAGTAGATGCAAAAGAGTTTATTGAAGCCCTACCTGATAAATATAATACTTTAGTCGGTGAAGGTGGTTCTAGACTTTCTCAAGGTGAGAGACAATTGATATCTTTCGCACGTGCTATAGTAGCTGACCCTAAGCTTATAATACTAGATGAGGCTACATCAAGTATTGATACTAAGAGTGAGGAAAAGATTCAAAATGCAATTAATCAAGTACTAAAGGGTAGAACAAGCTTTATTGTAGCACACAGACTATCTACTATTACTAATTGCGATTTAATTGTAGTTATGGATAAGGGTTGTATTGTTGAAAGTGGTACTCATAAAGAATTACTACATAAAAAGGGCTATTATTTTGAACTTTATAAGAATCAATTTCAAAAAGAATTAGAAGGAATTGTGGAAGAATAGTTTAAGACTAACTTACTAAATTTTAGTTTAGATTTCTTGAAAGTGAAAATAAAATAATATATAATATGTACGAAATCTGTGATAAAGACAAGTAATATTATTTAAAAATACTTTTAATAGAGAAGCTGTGGTTGGTGAAAACAGTAAAGTTAAAATAATATGAATCTACTTTGGAGATTGTTAGTTTAAAAAAGAGCTAATCTAAATGATTAGAATTAAGGTGGCACCGCGAGTTATTCGTCCTTAAGATTTTTAAAAAAGTCTTGAGGACTTTTTTATATAAAAAGGAGTTTTAAAATGTTAGATATTAAATTCGTAAGAGAAAATGTGGAACTTGTTAAAGAAAACATTAGAAAGAAGTTCCAAGATGAAAAGTTAGGTCTTGTTGATGAAGTTGTAGAATTAGATAAGCAAATTCGTTCTATTAAGACTGAAGTTGAAGCACTAAAGGCTAAGAAGAATAAGGCTAGTGCTGAAATCGGAGCCCTAATGAGAGAGGGTAAGAAGGATGAAGCTAATAAGGTTAAGGAATCAGTTAATGAATATGCACATTTAATTGATGAACTTGATGCGAAGCTTCCTGCTTTACAAGATGAATTTACAAAGAAGATGTATGTTATTCCAAATATCGTTGATCCATCAGTTCCAGTAGGTAGAAATGATGAGTTCAATGTTGAAAATGAGAAGTTTGGTGAGCCAGTTGTTCCACCATATGAAATCCCATTCCATGGTGATATTATGGAAACATTCAATGGTCTTGATAAGGATGCATCAGCTAGAACAAGTGGTTATGGTTTCTACTACCTAATTGGTGATATTGCACAATTACATTCTGCATTACTTGCATATGCACGTGACTTCATGATTAAGGCTGGATTCACATACTGCATTCCTCCATTCATGATTCACTCTGACGTTGTAAATGGTGTTATGTCATTTGCAGAAATGGAAAACATGATGTATAAAATTGAAGGTGAAGACTTATACTTAATCGGTACAAGTGAACACTCTATGATTGGTAGATTCAAAGGTCAAATCATTAAAGAATCATCCCTTCCTCTAAATCTTACAAGCTATTCTCCATGCTTCAGAAAAGAAGTAGGAGCTCATGGTATTGAAGAACGTGGTGTATACAGAGTACATCAATTTGAAAAAGAGGAAATGATTGTAATTTGTAAGCCAGAAGAATCTATGGATTGGTATAATAGATTATGGAAATTAACTGTAGATTATTTCAGAAGTCTAGATGTACCAGTTAGAACACTTGAATGCTGCACTGGTGACCTTGCAGACCTTAAGGTTAAGTCTTGTGACGTAGAAGCTTGGTCTCCACGTCAAAAGAAGTACTTTGAAGTTGGTTCTTGTTCAACTTTAGGTGATGCACAAGCTCGTCGTCTTGGTATCCGTTATAAAGATCAAGATGGTACTCATCTATGCCATACATTAAACAATACTGTAGTGGCTTCTCCACGTGGTTTAATTGCAGTTATTGAAAATAACTATAATGAGGATGGTTCTATCAACGTTCCAGTTGCATTACGTCCTTATATGGGTGGTAAGGAAAAGCTTATCCCTAATAAAAAGTAATAATTGATATCCTCTTATTAAATTAAGAGGATATTTTTAAAAGGAGAATATTATGGACAAAGAAGAATATATAATTCATAGAAATAATTTATGTAAAAATTTAGAAAATAATTCACTTGTTGTACTTATTGCGCCAGGTGAGTCTGAAGATAAGTATGTACCTAATAAGAATTTCTTTTATGCAACAGGTATAAAAGAAGATAGTGATAGAGTAATTATTGAAAAGAATAATGATATCATTAAAGAATACTTATTTATTAAACCTTATGATCCTATTAAAGAAAAATGGGTAGGAAGAGGATTAAATAAAGAAGAAGCTTATAATGTATCAGGTATTGAAAATATCTATTATCTAAACGAGTTTGATGAATTTTTAAGTAATAAGATAAATGATAATACTACTATTTATTTAGACATTAATGAGGAAGAAAATACATATTTAACTGATATTGAACAATACAAACAAGAATTAAGTAAAGAGTATCCTAGTGTAGAGTTTAAGAATGCAAATCTATTATTTAAACATGCAAGAACTATTAAAACTAAGAATGAAATAGAAGAAATTAAGAAGGCTATTCATATTACACGTTTAGGTATTGAAGAATTACTTAAGAATAGTTGCGATGGTTTAAAAGAATATCAATTAGAATCTTATTTTGATCAAAGTATTAAATATAATGGTGCAAATGGATATGCATTTGATACTATAGCAGCTAGTGGCCTAAATTCTTGTTGTTTACACTATTCAGCTAATCAAGATACAATGCATTATAAGGATTTAATCTTATTTGATTTAGGTAGTACTTATAATTACTATTGTTCAGATATATCAAGAACATTCCCTGTAAACGGACACTTTACTCCTCGTCAAAGACAAATATATGAAATAGTTTTAAATGGACAAAAGTTAATGTTTGAAAATATGAAACCAGGTATTACTCAAAGAGAATTAAATCAAATATTAATTAAGTATTATCAAAGAGAACTTAAGGCTATTGGTCTTATTAAAGAGGATAGTGAAGTATCTAAATACTACTTCCATGGTGTATCTCACCATATGGGACTTGATTGTCATGATTTATGTGAATATAAACCACTTGAAGAAGGCAATGTCATTTCTAATGAACCAGGTCTTTATATAAAGGAAGAAAATATTGGTATTCGTATTGAGGATGATGTATTAATTACTAAAGATGGATGTATTAATTTATCTAGTGAAATTATTAAAGATCCTGATGAAATTGAAAGATTCATGGCTAAATATAATAAGAATGTTAAGTAATATTTGAGGTCTGGCATTAGTCAGGCCTTATATATTATGACAATTTTAATTTTTGTGTTGTTTAATCCGACTCAATAAGATATAATAATTTAGGGCTTACTCCCTATATTTTTTATTTGACCTAAGCAATTAGGCAAAAAAAAAACTAATAAGGAGTTTATTTCATGAAAAATACTAAATTTATATTCGTTACTGGTGGTGTTGTTTCTTCACTTGGAAAAGGTATTGTAGCGTCAAGTGTAGGAAGACTATTAAAACAAAGAGGATTAAAGGTTTTTATGCAAAAATTTGATCCATATATTAATGTAGACCCAGGAACTATGTCACCATATCAACATGGAGAAGTTTTCGTTACTGATGATGGTGCTGAGACTGACCTTGACTTAGGTCATTATGAGAGATTCATTGATGAGTCTTTAACTCAAGAATCTAATATTACTACAGGTAGAGTTTATCAATCTGTTATTAATAAAGAAAGAAAAGGAGAATATCTTGGCGCAACAGTTCAAGTTATTCCTCATATTACTAACGAGATTAAATCTAAGCTTATTAAAGCTCAAGAAGTTTCTAATGCGGACGTAATCATTACTGAAATCGGTGGTACAGTAGGTGATATTGAATCTACTCCATTCCTTGAAGCTATTAGACAAGCTAGACGTGATTTTGGTTATGAAAATACTTTATATATTCATACAACTCTAGTACCTTTCTTACATGCAGCAGGTGAAATTAAGACTAAACCTACTCAACACTCTGTAAAGGAATTAAGAGGTATTGGTATTCAACCTGATATTATTGTTTTAAGAAGTGAAGTTGAATTAACTCAAGAACAAAAGAATAAGATTTCTATTTTCTGTGATGTTAGACCTGAAGCAGTAATTGAATCAGTAGATTGTAAGTATTTATATGAAATCGTTAATAAATTACACGATCAACATATTGATGATGTAATTCTTGATCATTTTAAGATTGAAGCTAAAGAAGCTGATCTAACTGAATGGAATGAATTCATTAATAGAGTTAAGAATCTAGAAGGTAGTGTAAAGATTGCGCTTGTTGGTAAATATATTGCACTACAAGATGCATATATTTCAGTACATGAAGCACTAAAGGCTGCAGGATATGCAAATAAGATTAATGTTGAAATTAAGAGTGTACAAGCAGAAGATATTAATGATTCTAATGCAGCAAGCTATCTTGAAGATTGCGATGGTATTTTAGTTCCAGGTGGATTTGGTAATCGTGGTTGTGATGGTAAGATGGCTGCAATCAAGTATGCAAGATTAAATAAGATTCCATTCCTTGGTATTTGTTTAGGTATGCAATTAACTTGTATTGAATATGCAAAAGATGAATTCGGTCTAACTGATGCAAATTCTAGCGAAATCAATCCTGAAACAACTCATCCTATTATTGACTACTTACCAGATCAATATAAGGGTATTAATTTAGGTGGAACTCTAAGACTAGGATCTTATGAATGTACTTTAGTACCTAATACTTTAGCTCATAAGTTATATGGTGCTGATTTAATTAAAGAACGTCATAGACATAGATATGAATTCAATAATAAATTTGAATACATTTTAAATGATAAAGATTTAATCGCATCAGGACGTAATCCTCAAACAGGACTTGTTGAAATTGTTGAGCTTAAGAATCATCCATATTTTATAGCTTGTCAATTCCATCCTGAATTCAAATCACGTCCATATAAGGCACATCCTTTATTCAAGGGATTAATTGATAATGCGATTATCTATAAAAAGAATAAATAGGAGAATAAAATGAAAATTGTTTTAATTAATGAAAATAGCCAAGCTAGTAAGAATGAACTAGTATTTAACACATTAAAGAAAGTAGTAGAACCAAAAGGACATACTGTTTATAACATTGGTATGTTTAATTCAGAAGATAAGGCTTTAACTTATGTTCAAAATGGTATTTTAACTGCAGTACTTTTAAATAGTGGTGCTTGTGATTTTGTAATCACAGGTTGTGGTACTGGTAGTGGAGCTATGCTTGCAGCTAACGCATTCCCAGGTGTTAACTGTGGTCTTATTGTTGATCCATCTGATGCATATATGTTTGCACAAATTAATGATGGTAATGCAGCTTCTTTCCCATTCGCAAAAGGTTTTGGTTGGGGTGCCGAATTAAACCTTGAATATTGTTTTGAACAATTATTCAAAGGTGAAAAAGGACAAGGTTATCCAGCTGAAAGAAGAGAACCAGAACAAAGAAATAAGAAAATCTTAGATGTTGTAAAAATGCACACATTCAAGCCACTTACTGAATCTTTAAAAGAAATTGATAGAGACTTAGTTAAAGGTGCTTTAGATAGACCTTCATTTATCGAATACTTCAATGAAAATTGTAAGGATAATGAATTAAAGAAAGTTGTAGAAGAAATATTAGCTTAATATGGGAGCTGTAAAGAAATAAATTTCAATATATGAAGTTTAGGAGCGTAAGCTCCTTT
>CAVAIM010000027.1:0-5003 GCA_963588755.1 bacterium
AACTGATAAGTCATGGGCAATGAATATTAGTGTCAAACCTAATTCTTCTTTTAATTCATTAAGAAGGTTAATGATTTGAGCACGAATAGATACGTCAAGAGCTGAAATAGGTTCATCACAAATTAATAGCTTTGGATTCATGATTAAGGCTCTTGCAATACCAATACGTTGACGTTGTCCACCTGAGAATTCATGAGGATAACGAGAAGCGAAATCAGCAATTAAACCTACACGTTCAAGAGCTTTAACTACTTTTTCATGATTCTTCTTCTTATTAGTTTCTCCTTGAATGATAAGACCTTCTTGAATGATATCTTCAACAGTCATACGTGGATCAAGGGAATCAACTGGATCTTGGAAAATCATTTGAATTTCATGAGTTAATTTCTTTGAAACATGCTTGTTATCAAATCTAATTTGTCTAATTTTCTTTCTCTGAACTTTGATGATAGCTTGGGCTTCAGCTTTCTTAGCATTGCATTTTGCAAGATATTCATCTCTTAATTTATTTGCAGTTTCTTGATAAGAACTATCAGTTTTATCTAATTTAGCAAGTTCAGCTTTATAATCAATTTCATATTGTTTTAAAGCTTTCTTTAATCTAATATTAGTATATTTAATTTCTTTTCTATTCCATCTGTCACCAGCTGAAATTCTATATCCTTTATAATATACAGATCCACCTGTAATATCATAAAGTTTAATGATAGAACGACCTGTTGTAGTTTTACCACAACCAGATTCACCTACGATACCGAAACATTCTCCATTATGTACGTCAAATGAAACATTGTTAACAGCTTTAAGCTTTGTTCTATTAGGTCCTTTACCAAAATAGAAGAATTGTTTTAAATTTCTAACTGAAAGTAGGACATTATTATCAACTAAATCCATTTTAGTTTTTACTTTTTTATTTACATTATATGGATTTTCACCTGCATATGTGTCATCGTTAGTATCATTATATTTTAATGAATCTTCGAAATCATCTTCAGAGAATACTTTTAATGCATCTTCATGTTCAAGCATTTTTAACGCGTCATCTAAAAAATCTGAATTTGGAACATTTTTATTTGCCATTATTTATTTCCTCCTTCTAATGATTTTCTAATACGTTCTGATACAATCTTAGGCATTTCTACCTTTGGTGCACCAGGAGCTAACAACCAAGTTGCAGCATAATGTGTATCTGATACCTTGAAATATGGTGGTTCAGCTTTATAATCGATTTCCATTGCATATTTAGATCTATCCGCAAACGCATCTCCCTTAGGTGGGAATACAAGGTTTGGTGGAGTCCCTGGTATAGCTTCAAGACGTTCTTTTGAATCAACGTCAGGAATTGATGATAATAGAGCCCATGTATATGGATGTTTTGGTTCATAGAATATTTCATTTACATTACCATATTCTACAATCTTACCAGCATACATAACAGCAACTCTATCAGCCATGTTTGCAACAACACCTAAATCGTGAGTGATAAATATTACTGATAAGTTACGTTCTCTCTTTAATTTATTAATTAATTCAAGAATTTGAGCTTGGATAGTAACGTCTAATGCTGTAGTAGGTTCATCACAAATTAATACATCAGGAGAAGCTGTAAGTGCAATCGCAATAACGATACGTTGTCTCATACCACCTGAGAACTCAAATGGATATTGTTTGAAACGCTTTTCAGGATATGGAATACCAACTTCCTTCATTATTTCAAGAGCCTTAGCTTTAGCTTCTTTCTTAGTAATCTTTAAAGAAGATATCTTCTTAGTTTTAGCAGCTTTAATAGATTCTTGATAACGAGTCTTTTCAACTGTTAAAGCATCATTATATTCTTTATTTAATTGATCATATTGATTCTTAACAGAATTATAATGTTCAACATTAGATTTATCAGTACTCTTTAAAGCATTAGCTGCAGTTTCTAAATCTGATTTGTATTTAGCATCAATTTCAGAAACTTGCTTTTCATGTTCTTGAACAGCTTTCTCTAAATTATCAGCATATTCAAGTTTTACATTCTTTTTATATTCTGAAACAGTTACTTTAGCCTTAGCCTTTGCATCTTTTAAATTAGCTTTTACAGTAGGCATTTTAGAATTGTATTCAGCGTTAATAGCGTCAATTTCTTCTTTAGCCTTAGCTTTTAATTCAACAATTTGTTTATTAACTGCTTCTTTTTCAATTAAAGCACCTTTTGAAGCACTTTCTTCTTTACACTTTAAAACATCAGCTTCATACTTTTCCTTGCACTTTGCAAGATCTTCGTCTCTCTTAGTTTTAATTTTAGTAGTTTTTTCTTCAAGCACTTTCTTTAGTGATTCAATTTGCTTATTATAACCATCACTAATTTCTAATACCTTTTGGTTGCAAGCTTCTTTTAAGTTTGTAACTGATCCTTCAAATGCAGCTTGATTTTCAGCACTTAATTTGCCGTTTTCATCTCTTTTAGAATCATATAATGATTCAAGCTTTTCGATTTCAGCATTAAGTTTACCTTTTAATGATTCAATAGCTTTTGACTTCTTAGATTTAATTTCAGAAATCTTATCTTTAGTTTCATCCTTAATATCAATTACTTGGAATTCAGCTTTATCTTTGATGTTATAAACATCTCTATCATAAACTTGTTTTAATTTAGATAAATCTTTTTCAAGTTTATTTTTATGACCATTCTTTAGTTCATCGATATCATGTTCTAATTTAGCTTTAATTTTAGCTGTTCTAATCTTTTTAAAAGTAATTAAATTCTTATATGCAATATTTTCATCATTAATAGATTTTGCATATAATTGTTTAACTCTATTACCATTTAATAGTGTAGCTTCAGTAATTTGTTTACCAATACGTACAATAGGGTTTAAACTTGATAGAGGGTCTTGGAAAATCATACCAATTTTCTTACCACGAATATTTACATATTCTTCTTCTGAAACTTCAAGTAGGTTTTCACCTTCGTACATAATAGTACCATTTTCAACTATAGAGTTCTTAGCTAAGATACCCATAATTGCTTTACTTGAAACAGATTCACCTACGATACATAAAGTTTCACCTTTATATAAATCAAACGAAACACCACGTACAGCTTTAACAATACCATGATCAGTTTTAAAAGATACTCTTAAGTCATTTACTTCTAGAACTTTTTCTTTAGTTTCAGCCATACTATTCACTTCCTTTTAATGATGGGTTAAATGCGTCACGTAATCCATTACCAAATAAGTTAAATGAAATCATTAATAGAGACATTATAACTGCTGGGAATAATACTAGGTGTGGATTTGTTAATAATTCTTGTTGGTTATCAGACATAACTACACCAAATGAAGCTGTACCTTCAAGACCAAGTCCGATGTATGATAATGTAGCTTCAGTTGAAATAGTACCTGGTACCATTAGAATAGACGTTGTAATAATTGTACCTAAAGAGTTAGGTAATACATGTTTAAATATTAGTCTTGCATCACTAGCACCTAATGTACGGCTCGCAAGAACATATTCTCTACCCTTAAATCTATAGAATTGTGTACGTGTACGGCTAGCAACACCTAACCATCCAGTTAATGTCATACCTAAACCGAATACCATTAATGATTTACCATAGTTTAAGAATAAAAGAGTGATTAAAATTGTAGTAGGTAAATATCCTAAAATGTCTGAAATACGTTCCATGAATAAGTCAACATTACCACCGAAGTATCCTTCAACAGAACCATAAATAATACCTACAATAAAGTTAATTGCAGTAATTACAAATGCAATAATTAAAGATGTTCTTAATGCAAAGAATGCATATGTGAATAAATCTCTACCTTGTTGGTCTGTACCAAATAAGAATCTTGGCATTGATGAATAACCATAATATTGATACATCATTACATCACCAGTAACTTCATAAGAATTACCAATAGATTTAACAGATGAAACACTCTTGATTGGACAGCTATCGCTAGTCATTTTAAATGTGTATGATCCATTTGCACTATCATAAGTGAATGTACACCAACCGTTATTAATATATTGTGTCATTTGAGCTTGAGAAAGCTTGTATGATTGTAATCCAAGTTTTGCAGTATATTCATCATACTTAAATGAAGTAGTTGCACCAATAGCACCATAGATAGAACCACTTCCACGAGAGAAAGTATATAAAGAACTATCACCAGTTTTTTTGTTTGCTTGAGCTACAGCACCACTTACTTTTAAAGAATCAAGATATGCTTTTGCTTCTTCATCACTTAATGAACCATCAGCATTAAATATTGAATCCTTTAAAGCCCATTCATCTTTTACCATTGTATAATTTGCAAGAGTACTTGATAAAGTAGTATCACTAGTACTAAAGCTCATTGATTGAATAGGTAAGCATGATTTTTGAGTACTATTACTAGCATATAAAGTAATTCTAATTTTAGCATTAGTTGCTCCACTAGGAACTTTTTCTCCGATGTTAACACTAACTTCTCCAGTTTGTTTTGTAGAGCTTAATAAATTTGAAATAACAGTAACATTCTTTTCATCAGTTACATCAATTAAATCAATAGAATAACTACCTAGTACTGAATCAGAAGCTAATAATACGTTAGCATCATCAGTTACTTCGAATTTCATTGTTAAATCAGAATTAGCAGGTATTGTTAAAGTATCTTTAAATGTAATAGTAGTGTTATTATTTGCAGAATTTGATTTAATAACATATATTCCACCTAAATTACTAGTACTAGAACTATTTGATTTCTTATATTCAAATGTTGCATTTGTAATATAAGATGCATTAAAACTTCCATAAGAATCATTTAATAAATCATATGGTTGATTTTCATATGATCTGTATCCAGACCAAAAAGTACCATTAGAAAATAATCTTGGTGTCATTTTACTAATACTAATATTTGGTGAGTAATCATTATATGGAGAAACAGCAGGAACAATTAATGATAATAACATTAGAATTCCAATGATAAATGCTGCAACTACACTAGATCTACTCTTTCTAAATC
>CAVAIM010000027.1:5013-9602 GCA_963588755.1 bacterium
AAGCATCTTTAAAGAAAGTAGTTGGTTTAGTATCAAAATTTTTATCTTTAATTTTCTTGTCTTGTTGGATGAATTTAAAATCATCTTCTGTTAAGATAATTTCATTTCCATTTCCATCAATAATCTTGTTTTCTAAATTATCCATTATTTCTTTGCCCCCATTCTAATTCTTGGGTCAATAAATCCATATGAAATATCAAGTAAAATACCACTTAATAATCCAACAACTACACTAAATGCCATTACAACGAACATTACGTTCCAGTCTTTTTGGTTAATCGCATTAATATATAGTGTACCAGTACCAGGAATATTATATAAAGATTCAATAATCATTGAACCACCAGTAAATATACTGATAATTTCAGCAATAATGCTTGGGAAAATTGGAACCATTGCGTTCTTTAAAGCGTGTCTTCTAATAGCTTGACTATTAGTTAAACCCTTAGTTCTTGCAAGTAATAAGTATTCTGATTGCATAACTTCGCATAATTCGGCACGTGTAATTCTACCGTAACCAGCAATAGAACCAAATGATAAACACATAACAGGTAAAATATAACCTTGAATCTTAACCGCAGTTGTACTAGTTTCATCAGGCCATGATGAAGGCAACCAATTTAATTTATAACATAAGAAATAAATTAAGAAAGTAACTAATACGAAACTTGGAATTGAAATAAATACCATAATTAAAGTTGAGATAATTGTATCAGTTGGTTTATTTTTCTTTAATGCAGCCCAAATACCAAGTAAAATACCTAGAGGTATTGAGAATAATGCAGCCCAGAAATTAACCTTAATAGAGATAGGTAATCTATTTGCAATAATATAGCTAGTAGCCATATTTAATTGAATTTTTTGAGATGTACCCCAGTCCCACTTAGTTAAAATATTACCAATCCATTTGAAATATTGTTCACCAATAGAAACTTGATACCAATATGTTGTTACACCGTTAACAGTTGTCGCATCTACGTAATTACCGAGGTCTCTTTTACTAGAATAGATATATCCTCTAGAAGCTTCAGCAACCCAATAAGCTGATCTTGCAGAATCGGTTCCGACTGGCTTATCGATAGGCAACATTTTAACAAGAACAAACACAAGCGTCATGATAATTATCATTGTGATAAACGCCAAAAATATTCTTTTTAAAATATATTTAAACATGTCTTCACTCCTTACATTTTGTTATTGTTCTATTATACTAAATTTGATTACTATATTCAATCATTTTCATAATAAATGCATGTTAAATGTTAATAAGTACAAATTAAATTTGTCAAAAATAAAAGAGTATAGAATATAATTGTAAATTCTATACCCTTTAAATTCAAATTTTGACTATTATTTACCAGTTGCAATTGAAATAGAGTTAACTACTGCATCAGATTTAGCTGATTCGCTAGTTGTCCATGCACCATCAACCTTTTGTTCAACGTCATAGTAAATTTGAACACTCATAACGCAGCTGTCAATTTCAACATTAGCGTTTGTAGTAACTACGATATATCCATTTTCAACAGTAACTGTATAATCTTCTTCAGTTAAAGCAATATCATTACCTTCATAATCATATAATGCTACTGAAATATAACCATCTTTTACAGTACCATCAGATTCTAGGAATGTAGCTCTCCATTCATCGCTTGAATAAGCAGAGTACTTAATCTTAGTAGTACGAGTACCATCTTCGTTATATATTGAAGATTGTAACTTAGTATCAACATAGTCTACTTTCTTACCATTTTCAACAAGAGCTGAGCTATCTGCAGCTTGCCATAAAGCATCGAATGACCAAGTCTTACCATCATATACCATAGTAGAATCTACAGTATTAGTATCTGGACCCCAGTTTAGAGTGAATCCTGAAGAGTTGTCGCTCTTTAATACTTCTAAGAAGTTTAATGGGTTTAAGCTATTACCAGAAATTGAACCGAATGCTAAGTCAAATTGACCAACCATCATCTTCTTGTAGTAAACGTCTGACCAAACAGCACATGCATAGTTAGTAATTTCAAGAGTTAAACCATATTCAGTATGAGCAGCTGAACTATTGAATGCTGATTCAAACATTTGTTTTAATGTTGCACCTTGAGTAGTACTTTGAGATTCAGTTTGCCAAGCAACTTCAACCTTAACAGTATCTCCTGACTTATAACTTCCATTTTCAGTTAAAGTCTTAGCAGCCTTTGTAAAGTATTCTTGAGCTAATGATAAGCTATAACCATATGGATCAGTATCTTCATTAACTAAATCTGCCATAGCTGCCTTATGTTCATCTGTATCATTGTAAATTGTACCATTTTCTGGATTAGAATAGTAACCATTACCAAAGTAGTTAGCAGTAGCTGTTCTACCATATGTAGATGCAAATGTAGATCTGTCTAAAGATAGGGATAAACCTTTTAAGAAGTCACTGTTTGACATACATGGCTTAACATCCCAATAACTAGCTTCTGCAGTTTGAGTAATTGTACCATTAGTACCAAATAATTCTGCCCATCTTTCTTTTGTACAAGTATTATAGTTGATCTTATAAGTTGATGAGTCTGTAGTTTGTCTTACATAGTCTTTGTTTTTTTGTTTTGTTTTTTTGTTCAGCTAACATTGTACTAGGTACGCTAGCAGCATCTAGAGTACTCTTTGTTGCATCATAATCACTTGTACCACCTAAGAATGCCTTATATGCAGCAGTGTTATCTGTCTTTTGAGCAGTTAAGATAGCAAAATGAAGACCTGCGATATTATACATAGAGTCATCGAAATCATCACGATTAGATCTCTTGAATACAATAGCAGTATCTGTCCATGATTCTACAGCATAAGCACCACTTGAAAGAGCAGTATCTACTGGAGTTAAAGAACCATGAGTATCATCAGTAGCATTCATCCAAGCACCCTTTACAGCATCTGCAACAGAATCATATGAACCAACTGTTTGTAAAGCTGTTAAATATGCCTTTGGAACTGGTGCAAACATAAATGATGAACAGTTATACATTGCATAGAACTTAGTTTGAGCTGATTTAAACTTATAATGTAAGTATCCTTCGCTATCTACAAAAATAGAGTCCTTCATGTATGTATTCCATGCAGCATCCATTTCTTCCCAAGTTGTAGCATCTTTAGTAGCCTTATAATAATCACTAGCACCTGCTACTTCTTGGCTTGTACCAAATGTTTCAGTACCACGTACGAATGCAATATATTGGCTGAAATATAACTTAAATGGTGTTAGATAATCATCAGCAACTGCTTCAGTATTATTGAATGCATTTAATGTTGAATTGCTAGAAAGTAATGTATACTTAATATGATCTTTTAATTTAAACTTAACTTCTGTTGACATACCATCTGAGTTTGGATTAACAAGTTCAAGTAAACCTTCAAATCCTTTTTCATCGTCTTCAGCAAGGTCACCCATCCATCTATAAGCAGTGCTATCGTTTTCATCAATCTTAGTACCGAAATATGCACCTTGAATGTATGCAGCAAGATCACCTGTAACAGATTCTTGAGAATTCATATAGTTTAATGTTGGTGGAACATCTGTTTCATATGAATGATAATATCTCTTCCAGTTTGCATTAGTTTCACTAGCTAAATCTTCAGTGATGCTACCTTCTGAAACAATACCATATCCATAACCTGAAATATAATGCCAGTTATTTGGAGATGTAATACGAGAACTATAACCAACGTAAGCTCCATCACCATATAGTGTTAAACCAGTAATATTATTATTAACTGCATATTTTTCTAGAAGACCTAAGATTTTAGTACGTTCTTCATAAGACGCATTTGAATAACTATAACGTACTGCGCTAGAAGCATCATGTACTGATACGTCTCCGTTGTCAACATCTAAATGTTCAACTACATAATGGTCATCTTTGTTTCCACATGATGCAACAGAAATTGCTCCGATTGTTGCTAAGGAAACTAAACCGATTTTTTTAACAAAACTCTTCATTAATAATTCCTCCTATGCCTTTTAGGCTTAAAACATATGAAATTTTGTAAGGATAAGGTTTTGTGAATTTATCGTTACAACATTTCAAATATCTTTGTGAATAATTATACTATTTAAATTTTGAAAATCAAGTACATTTTAAAATATTATTTACTGAAAATGCTTTCAACGCTAATTTAAAAGCACAAAATGGTCTTTCAAAGGACAAAAAGGGCTGTTTTTTGGTACGTTTTGAATAAAATTTTGTATAAAAAAAGAATTTTGAATAAAATTTCATTCAAAATTCTTGTCTTTTACATCATACTATTCAATTGATTTTTATTTATAAAATATAAAACCACGCTTAAAATTAGAAATATAGTTCCAATCACAAGGTATGGAGCAAAATTATATTTGTTTCTTTTTCTCTTATCCACTTTAGCATCTTTAAACTCTACTAGATCTTTATATTTATAGTGACCTGTAAATGTACTTTTAAATAATCTATCAAATCCATATCCTAGTGAATCAAAAACCCCTTCTCTTGTAGTACATGAAAGTCCTGCAGCTCCAAAGTTAAATACACATACTACAAAACTTGCATCAAAATAAGATTGAAGTCTATCAAAAC
>CAVAIM010000028.1:0-3189 GCA_963588755.1 bacterium
ATATTAACTATTTATTTAACTGAATTTATTGTAAATAAATATAATAGTAGAAAACAAAATGCATAAATTAAAGAATTTAGTATTAGATGGTTTTATCATCTAGTACTTTTTTCTTTTTTTTAGTATAAAAATATTTTTCTTTTAAATAAGTATGCCATATGTTATAATTCTAATGTAAGCGGTTTATTTTTAGAAACAAAAATATATAATATAATAATTTAAATGCTTAAAGTAGAAATTTAAAGAAAATATGAAAGGATTAATTATTATGGAAGATATTAAGAATTTAGGACTAAAAGAAGTTGATGAAACAGTTGAAAAGGCACTTAAATGTTTAGATTTATATGCTGACTATACTCAAGAGAAGATTGACTATATAGTTGCGAAAGCATCTGTTGCGGCTCTTGATATGCATGGACGTCTTGCGAGAATGGCTGTAGAAGAAACTAAACGTGGTAATTTTGAAGATAAGGCCACTAAAAATTTATTTGCGTGTGAATACGTATTTAACAATATTAGAAATTTAAAGACTGTTGGAGTTGTTGATGATAATCAAGTTGATGGTATTACAACAATTGCTGAACCAGTTGGTGTTGTTGCAGCACTTACTCCTGTAACAAATCCAACATCAACAGCTATATTTAAGGCGTTAATTTGCTTAAAGACAAGAAACCCTGTTATTTTCTCATTCCATCCAAAGGCGCTAAAGTGTTCTATTGAAGCTGCAAAAATTGTTCGTGACGCAGCTATTTTAGCAGGAGCACCTGAAAACTGCATTCAATGGATTGAACATCCATCAATGGAAGCTACTTCAAAACTTATGAATCATGAAGGAGTTGCGACTATTCTTGCAACAGGTGGTAATGCAATGGTTAAGGCTGCATATTCATGTGGTAAGCCAGCTTTAGGTGTAGGTGCAGGTAATGTGCCAAGCTACTTAGAGAAGTCTTGTAATGTAAGACAAGCTGTAAATGATGTTGTAATGAGTAAATCATTTGATAATGGTATGATTTGTGCTTCTGAATCAGCAGTATTTATTGATAAAGATATTTATGATGAAGCTTTAAAAGAGTTCTTAAGCTTTGGTACTTATTTATGTAACTTAGAAGAAAAGAAGAAATTAATCAAATATATGTTTGGTGTATCTAGTAAGGAAGAATATCAAAATGCTTCTTTAAACGGTGATGTGGCAGGTAAGAGTGCTTACTACATTGCGCATGAGGCAGGTTTTGAAGTTCCTCTAAAGACTAACATATTACTTGTTAAGTGTGATAAAGTTGGTCTTGATGAACCAATGTCACTTGAAAAACTTTCACCAGTACTTGCAGTGTATAAGGTTGATGGAAAAGAAGAAGGCTTTAAGAAATCTAAACAAATGGTAGAATATCATGGTCTAGGTCATACAGCTGCAATTCATACTCAAGATAAGAATATTGCGGTTGAATTTGGTGATTTAATGCCAACACTTCGTATCATTTGGAACTCTCCTTCAACATTTGGTGGTATCGGTAATGTTTATAACTCATTAATCCCATCATTTACTTTAGGATGTGGTTCTTATGGACATAACTCAGTAGGTGGAAATGTTTCTGCAGTTAATTTGATTAATTATAAAAAACTTGCGAAAAGGAGAAATAACATGCAATGGTTTAAAGTACCATCAAAGATTTATTTTGAAAGAAATTCAATTGAATACTTACATCAAATGAAGGAACTTCATAGAGTTATGATTGTAACTGATAGATCTATGGTAGATTTAGGATACGTTGATAAGGTTACTGATCAATTTAAACTTCGTGATACTCCTGTACAATATGAATTATTCTGTGATGTTGAAAGTGATCCAGATATTGAAACAGTTAAGAAGGGTGTAGAATTAATGAATTCATTCAACCCTGATACTATTATCGCACTTGGTGGAGGTTCTCCTATGGATGCGGCTAAGGGTATGTGGTTATTCTATGAAAACCCTGAAGTTGACTTCAATGATTTAAAACAAAAGTTTATGGATATTAGAAAGCGTGCATTTAGATATCCTGAATTAGGTAAGAAAGCTAAGCTTGTATGTATTCCTACAACAAGTGGTACTGGTAGTGAAGTAACACCATTTGCAGTAATTTCAGATAAGAAGAACAATAAGAAATATCCTCTTGCAGATTACTCTCTAACTCCTACTATTGCGATTATCGACCCTGAATTTACAATGACACTTCCAAGAAGTGTTACAGCTGATACAGGTATGGATGTATTAACACATGCAACAGAAGCATTTGTTTCAACAATGGCTTCTGATTATACAGATGGTCTTGCAATTCAAGCTATTAAGATGGTATTTAGTTATTTAAAGCCTTCTTATGAAGATGGTAAGTTTGACCCTGAAGCTAGAGAAAAGATGCACAACGCATCATGCCTTGCTGGTATGGCATTTGCAAATGCCTTCTTAGGTATTGCGCACTCTATGGCTCATAAGCTTGGTGCATATTATCATATTCCACATGGAAGATTAGTTGCAATCCTACTTCCACATGTAATTAGATACAATGGTACAAAGCCAACTAAACTTTCAACTTGGCCAAAGTACAATTATTATAAAGCTGATGAAAAGTATCAACAAATTGCCTTATTATTAGGTTTAAAGGCTTCTACTAAAGAAGAAGGTGTTGAATCTTACGCAAAGGCTTGTGGTAATTTAGCACGTGAAATTGGTATTAAGATGAACCTTGAATCTCAAGGTGTTGATAGAGAAGATTATATGTCTAAAGTAGAAGAAATTGCTTATTTAGCATATGAAGATCAATGTTCTCCTGCAAACCCAAGAGTTCCAGTAGTTGAAGATATGATTGAAATATTAAAGAATATTTATGATACAAAAGAATTCTTATAGTATATCAAGCGGTTAAGTTTTACACTTAATCGCTTTTTTAACGTTTATAATTGTGTTATAATTTACGTATGTAAAAAAAGGAGAAAATTATTATGACATTTATACAATTTTTACAAGCTTTGTTGTATGGTATTGTAGAAGGTATTACTGAATGGCTTCCTGTATCAAGTACAGGTCATTTAATCATTTTAAACCAATGGTTTAAGATAGATGAAACTCTAGGTTCTGAATTTTGGTCATTCTTTGAGGTTATTATTCAACTTGGAGCTATTTTAGCTGTTATTGTCACCTTCTTTAAGATATTA
>CAVAIM010000028.1:3199-3820 GCA_963588755.1 bacterium
ATATTATGGCCTTTTGGCAGTAAAAAAACAGCAGAAGAAAAGAAATCTATTTGGAAATTATTATTAAATATAATCATTGCATGTATTCCTGCAGGACTTTTAGGTGTAATATTTGAAGTTACACATATATCAGACTATATGGATAACAACTGTTATATAGTAGCAGCTACATTAATTATTTATGGTATTTTATTCATTGTAATTGAAATGTTAAATAAAAATAAAGAATTCAAGATTAACAATGTATATGATTTCTCATGGAAGGTAGCTTTAATTATTGGTTGTGCACAAATACTTGCACTAATTCCTGGTACATCAAGATCTGGTATTACAATTCTTTCAGCTATGTTAATAGGTGTATCAAGAGAAGAAAGTGCTAAGTTCTCGTTCTTACTATCTATTCCTATTATGTTAGGTGCTTCTTTAGTTAGAGCTTATTCATTTGCAAAATCAGGTGTAGATATTACTCCTTTAATGGTAGGATTCTTAATTGTAGGATGCTTAAGCGCATTTATTGTATCAATAATCACAATTAAGTGGTTACTTAAGTTTATTAATAACCATGATTTTAAATCATTTGGTATTTATAGAATTATTTTAGGTATCTTAATTATTATTTTA
>CAVAIM010000028.1:3830-9530 GCA_963588755.1 bacterium
CATTAAACCTTTATTTGCAAAAGTGTATGTACAAATTGCAAAAAGTGATGATTTAGTTTATGTAAGTTGTCAATTAGTAGGTTACTCTAAAGATGAGAACTTAGAAAGCTTTAATAAATCAAATATAGGCCTTGAGGCTCAAACAAGATATGAATTTAAGTTATCACTAGAAGATTTTTATGATTTCTTTACAAGTAATGAATACATGTTAAATGATTCACTAGATACATTAGAATACCTTATTAATAGTTATAAAGAGAAAGTTTTGAATGAGGTGTTAAATTTAAAATGGGAAAATTAGAAGACTTTGAAAAATTAAGTATAGAAGAAAAAATAAAATTTACATATGGAAAAAATTCTTGGCAAACTTACTCAAATAGTCTATTTGAGTCTGAAACTCTAACTGACGGACCTCATGGAGTAAGATTACAAGATAAGTCACTTGATTATGATTATATTAATTTATCTAAATCATATAAGAGCTTAGCTTATCCTAGTCTTTCAACACTTGCGAATAGCTTTGATGAAGAGTTGTTAGAGCGTGTTGGATATGAGATTGGTTGTGAAGCTAATAAGTTAGAGGTATCAACAGTACTAGCTCCGGGAATTAATATCATAAGACATCCTAGATGCGGTAGAACTTTTGAATATTTTTCAGAAGACCCTATAGTATCAGGTACTTTAGGTAAAGCATATATTAAAGGTATTGAATCATCAGGTGCTAAGTCTTGTGTTAAACATTTTTGTCTTAATAATCAAGAGAGTAAGAGAATGCTTCAAAACTCTATTGTTGATGATAGAACTTTAAATGAATTATATTTAAAGCCATTTGAAATTGCATTAAAAGCTAATCCATCAAGTATCATGATTTCTTATAATGCGGTTAATGGAAAGTATATGACTGAAAATAAGGAACTTATAAAGAAATTAAGATGCGAATTTAACTATAAGGGACTTCTTATGTCAGACTGGTGTGCTGTATCAGATTCAGTAGAGGCTTTAAAGAGTGGAATTAATCTTGAAATGCCAGGATCTGATGATACTAGAAATAAATTTGTCTATGATAAATATAATGAAGGATTAGTCACAAAAGAAGAAATTGAAGAAAATGCTAATCATGTATTTAATTTCTTAAATGATAATAGAGTTAAGCATGAATTTAATCAAGAAGAAGCGAGTAATGTATGTCTTCGTGCAGCCGAAGAATCTATATTATTGTTAAAGAATGAAGAAAATATTCTTCCACTTAATAAAAAAGATAAGATTCTTATTGTAGGAACATTTAAGAATTTAAGATATGGTGGATCAGGTTCTAGTGAAGTTAATCCTAGTATCTTAAAAAGTGCTCATCAAGTATTTAAAGAAGAGAATGTTAATTTTGATTATATTGAAGGCTTTGATACAGTTGGTAATGTTACTGACTTAGATAAAGTATTAGATTGTGCTTCAAATTACGAAAAAGTACTTGTATTCGCAACACTTCCTAAAGAGTATGAATCTGAAGGCTTTGATAGAACAACTTTAGATTTACCTTTAAATTATGTTGAATCTATTAATAAAATATCTAAGGTTAATAAAAATATAATAGTTGTATTAAATCAAGGATCAGTTACAAGTATTCCTTTTATCAATAATATAAAAGGATTAGTTAATATGGGTTTAGCTGGTTCATTTGGTGCAGAAGCTTTATATAATATTCTTTATGGTGTAGTATCTCCTACTGCACGCCTTGCGCAAAGCTATATTAATGAACGTGATACATATTTAGGTCACAAATACCCTGTTAAAGATTTAAATAATCGTTATAGAGAAGGTCTTTATGTAGGTTATCCATATTATTATCTAAAGGATATTAAACCTTTATTTGAATTTGGATATGGTTTAAGCTATGCAAACTTTAAATATAGTGCATTTGATTTAGATAAAACCATAGATATTGAAATAGAATCTGATTTAGATACTAAAGATACTTTATTCCTATTTGTTGAAGATAATGATAAGTATATTAGACTAAAGGATTATAAGAAGGTTAACGTTTATAAAACACAAAAAGTTAATGTAAGCTTTAATATTAAAGATTCATACTTTGAATTTTATAATAAAGATAAGTTTGAAATAGGTCGTGGAAAGTTTACAGTATTAATCGGTACATCTTTATCTAACATTATCTATAAGAAAGAAGTCCTTATTAAAGGAAATGTACCATATGTCCACCCTGAAATTGATTTAAGATTATATGGTAAGAGCTTAAAAAAGAGTAGCAAGTATTCATATAAGTCAACATTAGAAGATTTAAAGGATACTGAATACTATGACAAATTAGTAGATAGATTAGTTAATAACGATACTAATGATGATACTAATTTGATGATTATCGAACAAAAGAAACATGCGATAACAGACAATATGTTACACTTTTATACTGTTACTAAGGATCTAAAGTTCTCTATTTATGAATTAGACGACATAATTAATGACTTAAATAGTAAAATTAAGTAACAATTTGATAAAAATCACTTTAATTTGATTGTTAATATATGATAAAATAATTTTGTATAAAAAAAGGAGTACGTTATTATGAAAAAGAGAAATTATTTATTAGTTAACATACTACTTTACCTTGCTTTATGCGTATTTGGCTTTTTTATTTATACTAGAACTAATCATATTAGTATAAAATATTTACTAAAGCTAAAGAGATTTGTGTTTGGTGAAGCAGTATCATTCGGAATTCCAGCATTATTATCAGTTTTATGTGCAATTCCTCTTGGTAAACTTGGCAAGAAGAAATCAACTAGAATTGATTTTGCAGTAATCGGAATTCTTCTTACAGCTTTGTTTGCTATATTAGGTGTATTCTTCTATGGTCTTGCAAAAGATTGGGCAAAATACACTCCATTAGTTAAGGAATATGCAAAGCCTATCTATGGTAATGGATTATTATTACTTGTAATATTCTATGCAGTAGTATTTGGATGCCGTTACATCTTTACTTGTGTATTTAAGAAAGATTCAGAAAATGCTTATAAGGCAAATGCTAAGAGCTTATTCTTAGGATTAATTTTTGTAGGTGTTGTTGCATCTATTATTGGTGTAAGATTATTCTTATTCGTTCAAGGTAACAAGTCTTATGCTACATTCGATAGCATTCCTTCAAAGTTTGATACTATTCTTAATGTATTTGTTGTTTGCTATGCAATTATCGGTATTGCACTTGCTTACTTAAAGCCTACTCATGTTTGTAACATCATTTTCAACGCATGTGCTTGTGTTGTTGGTTTAATTATTTACTTCATCATGAGAAATGTTGATTACAATACATATGGTAAGTTATCTTTAATTGCTGCTGTATCTGCTACTTGTGCGCAATATGTAATCATTTTTGGTTCTTATATTGTTAGACCATTCATCGAAATGATTATTGATTGCGATGCTCCAGTTGAAGAAGAAGCAGTTGAAGAGGAAGTTGCTGAAGAAGAAGTTGAATATGCTTCTAAAGAATCTGTAGAAGAATTAGAAGAAAAAGTTCACCAAATCGAAAGCGATGAAACTAGAAAGTATATCTATACTTTAGAAGATGATAACAAGATCTTACGTGCACGTTTAGAAAAAATTGAAGCTCGTTTAGCTGAACTTGAAGCAAACGGTGTATCAAGAAGTAAGGGTGCTGAACCTCATTATGAAACTGAAACAGTTACAGTTGTACGTAAAGGATTTAAGTCTCGTTTAGTTAATACTCCAAACGAAGGTTTAAAGACTGTATATCAAAACATTGCAAACCTATGCAATAAGTATAAGAAGACAAAGATTAGAGAATCTTTCGCAAAAGAAACTATCCACGTTGGTAGAAACAATGTATGTATCTTAAAGATGAGTACATCTGGTAAGGCTATGTATATGTATATGGCTCTTGATAAGTCTTACTTAGAACAAAATAAGTATCACTTAAAGGATTACTCAGAAAAGAAAGCATATGCTAATACTCCATTAAGACTTAGAGTTTCTTCTAACAGATCAATGCAATATGCACTTGAATTATTAGAAGTAGTATTAGATGCAAATGCTGTTAAGTATGTTAAGGATAGAGAAGATATCGACCTATCTAAACAATTAAAATCTCAATCTGAAGCAGAAATGTTAAAGAATGGTTTAATTAAACAACATTATGTTGAAAATACTTATTTAGTAGAACCAGTTTACGAAGAAGAAACTGAAGAAACTGAAGAGGAAGATGAAGACTAATGAATAAACTACTTATTCTTGATAGAGACGGTGTTGTTAACATTGACTATGGTCATGTATATTTAGAAAAAGATTTTCGCTTTATGCCAGGTATCTTTGAATTTATAAAGAAATATCAAGATAAGGGTTATTTGACTGTGATTGCATCAAATCAAGCTGGAATTGCTAAAGGTTTATATTCTATGGAACAATACAAGAATGTAAATTATTATATGCTTGATGAATTTGAAAAGAATGGCATTCACATTTCTAAAACTTATGTTTGCCCTCATAGAGATAGTGATAACTGTGATTGTCACAAACCAAAGCCAGGTATGATTTTAAAGGCTTTAGCTGAGTTTGACGCTGATCCTTTAGAGTGCGTAGCTGTTGGTGATAAGATGAGCGACATGGATTGTTATCATGAAGCAAATATAGGAACTCTATATTTCTTAAAGGGTGAAAATAATTTAGAGGAAAGAAATTACGAATTTAATGTAATTGAATCTTTAATTGAGGAGTAATTAAATGAATATTCTAGTACTTGGTGGTGCTGGTTATATTGGTTCTCATACAGTTGTAGATTTATTAGATAATGGTTATCAATGTGTTATCTTTGATAACCTTTCTAATTCTAATCCGATTGTTATTGATAGAATCGAACAAATAACTGGAAAGCGCCCTGAATTTATAAAAGGTGATATTTTAGATACTGAAGCTTTAGAAGAAGTATTTAAAACTCATAAATTTGATTGTGTAATTAATTTTGCTGGCCTTAAGGCTGTTGGTGAATCAGTAGTTAAGCCACTTGAATATTATCATAATAATATTAGTGGAACTATTAATGTTTTAAACGTAATGAGAAAGTATAATGTATTTAACTTTATCTTCTCTTCAAGTGCTACTGTATATGGTACTCCTAAATCAGTACCAGTTGATGAAACATTCCCTACTGGTGGAACTACTAATCCATATGGTACAACAAAGTTATTTATTGAACAAATCTTAATGGATTTATATCATTCCGACAATAGATTCAATATTGCCCTACTTAGATACTTTAATCCAATTGGTGCACATAAGTCTGGACTTATCGGTGAAGATCCTAATGGTATTCCTAATAATCTTGCACCATACATTACTCAAGTAATGGTTGGTAAGAGAGATCATTTAACAGTATTTGGTGATGATTATGATACTTTTGATGGTACATGTATTAGAGATTATATTCACGTATGTGATTTAGCTCGTGGACATTTACTTGCAATCAATAAGTTAGCTCAAAACCCAGGTCTTGTTATATATAACTTAGGTACAGGTAAAGGTTCATCAGTATTTGATATCTTACATGCATTCGAAAAAGCTTATGGAAAAGCTATCCCATATCAAGTTGGTCCACGTAGAGCCGGAGACGTTACTGCTAACTATACTAAGGTTGAAAAAGCTTATAATGAACTTGGTTTCAAAGCTCAATACGAT
>CAVAIM010000029.1:0-9240 GCA_963588755.1 bacterium
TTAAATCTTTCATAATAAATCACCATTAACAAAAAAATTATACTCTCTCTTAATAATGTTTTAAAGTTAAATGTATCAAATGGTAATAAGAAAGCATTTTCACAGTAAGCAATAAATTTTTATATATTTTGATTATTTAATCAATATATATAAACTAATATTGAATATCTACTATAAGACAAAAAAATATGAACAATATAACATTTAAAGTCATATCATTCATATTATTAATAATCTATTAATCTATATCATTATTTAAATAATCTAGAGCGTAACTTGCAAGAATAGAAACAGAAACCTTCAAACAATCCTCATCAATATCAAAATGAGAATCATGATGTGCTACTTGAGTCTCAGGTCTTGAAGAGTTTCTACTACCTACATATGCATAACAACCATCAATTAACTTGATGTATTCGGCAAAATCATCTCCACCTAATGATGGTTCACGTTTAGTAATTACTTTGTCTTCACCAAATATACGTTTTGCAACAGTTTGTACTTCACTTGTTGCATTGCTAGAATTAATTAATGCACTTGTGTTATCATTCCATTCAAAATCAACTGTTGCACCATAAATTTCTGCAGTTAGAGTTGCAAGATGTTCTAAATCTTTTTTAACATTAGCCCTAACAGTTTCATATAGTGTTCTAATAGTACCTTCAAGACTTGCTTCTTCGGCTACAACATTATATGCAGTACCTGCATTTAACTTACCTACACCAATTAGAACATTTTGCATAGGATTTTGTCTTCTTGTAACAAGACTTTGAATACCAATTAAGATTTGAGCTGCAACATAGGCTGAATCTACACCACGTTCAGGAGTTGATACATGACATCCTTTACCATGTACATTGATTCTAAACCAGTCAACTGCTGCATTATTTGCTCCTTCAACCGCAACAATCTTACCACAATCTACATTGCTAGCTAAATGAATACCGAAGCTTCTTGAAGCTAAATCTTTATATAAATATCCTTTATTTATAAATTCTCTAGCTCCAAAACCAACTTCTTCAGCTTGTTGGAAATGCAGAATAATTCTTCCACCAAATTTATCTTTAAGTTTAACTAGTACTCTTGCAGCACCAAGTAAGCCTGCAGCATGTGCATCATGTCCACACGCATGCATTACTCCATCGCATACTGACTTATATGGTTTATCACTAATTTCTTGAATAGGTAGAGCATCTATATCAGCTCTTAAAACAATCTTGTCATTACCTTCAAGTTCTCCATCAATATATGAATATACACCAGTTTCGCCAACTCTCTCATGAGGTAAGCCAATCTTCTCAAGTTCAGCTTCAATAAACTTTGCAGTATTATATTCATGTTTTGATAGTTCAGGATGAGTATGTAGTTCTCTTCTTAAAGATACTACATACTCGTGATCAGCTTCAACTAAAGCTTTTATTTCTGATTCTATATTTTTCATAAATTATCCTATAGTTCAATCTTATCAATTGTAGAAATTAAATTAGTTAGCTCATCACCAGTAATAGAATTATATGTAAATACTGGAATGAATGCTTCACTGTACTTTTTTAAGATATAGTTTGCAACTGTATCAGTATGATATGCATCAACAATCTTCTTATAAGTTTCATTATCCTTATCAGCTGATCTTGCTACTATAATGTTAACATATGGATTACCTGAATCATTTGAGTTATTTCTTTCTGTAGATTCAATTAATAAACCATCTTTTGAAGGGATTAATCCTTGAGGAATTGCATAAGTACCATTAATTGTTGCTGCACCAAGATCATTTAATAATGAAGGAAGAGTGTTTGCTGCCGCAGGTCTAATTTCAATATTATATAAATATTTAGTTACATCTTCTAATGTTGGGTTATAACCAACACCTTCTTTTAATTCAATAAGACCAGCTTGTTCAATTAATTTAATACCACGAGATTGGTTAGTTCCATCATTAGGAATTGCAATTACAACTTTACCATCATCCTTAATTTCAGTTCCAGCAGCTTTTTTAATATCTTCAACTGAACCATACTTTTTTGAATATAGAGTAAGTGGTGCAATTAAAGTGTCACCGATAGCTTCAATTTGATATCCGTTGTCAGAAACTTCCTTAGCTAAAAAAGCCTTATGTTGGAAGCTATTTAAGTCAATTTCACCAGCATTTAATGAGTTATTTGGTAGGTTATAAGCTGAATATTGAACTAAATCAATGTCAATATTTGTATTTTCTTGATCAAGTACATATTGTACAGCTTTCCAATAATCATTTGATGAACCACATACACCAATCTTTACATGAGTTTTACCATCATTTTCTCCACATGAAGTTACTGATAGAATAGTAGCTCCTGCTAAAATACCGCTTAATAATAATTTAATAGATTTTTTCATTTTTAATACCTCTTATATGTTTTATATTTTATTTTACTTTATATACTTTCTTTTCTTAATCAAAGACTTATTTGTTGTAGCTTTTGCAAGTAGTGTACCAATAAGTTGGATTATACATACTATAAGTAATACAAGTAATACACAAGCATAAATAATATCATATCTATTTTGTGCCATACCTGTGTTAATTGCTAAATCTCCTAGTCCACCAGCTGCTACAGCTCCTGCTGCAGTTGCAGTTAAACCAACTAAAGATACTGCAGTAATTGTTGTAACTCTAATGATTGAAGGAACTGCTTCATGTAAGTAAACTCTAAATACAATACCAATAACACTTGAACCACAAGCTCTTGCAGCTTCAATCTTACCATCTGATACATCAGTTAGAGCCGCTTCTATTTGTCTTGAATAGAATGGAACTGTACCAAAGATAAGTGGGATAATTACACCTCTTACACCAATTGCTGTACCAACCATCTTACGAGTTAGTGGGATAATTAGAACAATTAATATAATAAATGGAATACTTCTTAATATATTAATAATTACACTAATAATTGAGTAAACAATCTTATTTTGTCTTAGTCCACCATTTTTAAATATAGTAAGTAATACACCAATAAATATACCTATTACTATACTAAAAACTCCAGATATAAGTGTCATATCAACAGTGTCCCATAAAGACTTAATTATTTGTTTATGATAATAAGAATCATAAGAAGTGGTAAATATTAACTTAAATGCATTTATAAAATCATTCATATAATACCTCCACAGATACATTATTGTTTGTTAATTCATTAATAGCTTTATTAATTTCTTCTGCCTCACCATTAATCTTACAAATCATTGTACCTAATGACTTTTCAGTTATAATTTCAACGTTTGCAAGTAATATATTTACATTGATTTCAAATTCTTTTGAAACCTTAGAAATTAACGCTTCTCCCACACATCTATCATCAAATGTTAAACGAACTATCTTACCATTTTTAGAGAAGCTTACTACATTACTTTGAATAATGTCATATAAGTTATCTTCATTTATAGAAGACTTAACAAACTTCTTTGTAATATTCTCTTTAGGGTGAGCAAATATATCATATACTGAACCCTCTTCAACAATCTTACCATTTTCCATTACTGCAACACTATCACAGATTTCTTTTACTACATCCATTTCATGAGTGATTACAACAACAGTAATACCAAGTTGTTTATTTAACTTCTTTAATAATTCAAGTATAGATTTAGTAGCATCAGGATCTAGTGCACTAGTAGCTTCATCTGATAATAAAATCTTAGGGTTATTCGCAATAGCACGTGCTATAGATACTCTTTGTTTTTGTCCTCCTGATAACTGAGAAGGATATGCATCAGCTTTATCAGCTAAATCTACAATATTAAGTAATTCAATTACTCTAGTCTTTCTTTCTTCTTTAGACATCCGACTATACTTTAGTGTATATTCAATGTTTTCCGCTACAGTTGATCTATCAAGTAAGTTAAAGTGTTGGAATATCATACCAATATTTTTTCTTACCTTATTTAACTTACCACCCTTAAGATATACTTCTTTTTCTTTAGGGCTAGTTACTAGTTCACATAAAACATCATCATCTATCTTAACTAAACCAGAATCAGGTTTTTCAAGTAAATTGATACATCTTACAAGTGTTGATTTACCAGCACCTGAATAACCAATAATACCATAAATCTTACCATCTTCTATTTTTAAAGATACATCATCAAGCGCGTCAACTACTTTATCTTTAAGTTTATAATGTTTAGATAAATTAGCAATTTCTATCATATTTTCATCCTTTCTTTACAAAAAAATGTCCCATCCAATAAAGGACGAGACATAATGTTCGTGGTACCAACCTTTTTTCAAGAATATTTCTATTCTTCTATTTTAGAATCCATCAATTCCTACTGCTTTAACGGGCAGACCCGTCAGTAGCTAAATATCACTACCGCAACTCCAAGACCATGTTCGAAATTCTAGTTTTATCTTCTTTCACCATATGAAGACTCTCTTATCAAAACATCAAACCTCTACTCTTCTTTTCAACGTCATTTTGAATGGGTTATTAATTTATGTTTCTATTATAGTTTAGTTATTTTTTTAAATCAATAATATTTTTGAAAAAAGCGTTTGCATAACATACTTGTTATTTTACTTTTGCACGAATTTCCTTATAATATCAAATAAAGGTGAGTGATAATATGGTTAAATCAATTAGTGCAGAAAAAGCATTAGAATGGCTAATAGAGGGAAATAATGATTTTATAGATGCGAAAGTAAATCACTCAGGTGATATTTCAAGTGCTAAAAGAATGCATTTGCATCATCATGGACAAAATCCTTTTGCACTTATAGTATGTTGTAGTGATTCAAGAGTAATACCTGAAAACATATTCATGAAAGGTTTAGGAGATTTATTTGTAGTACGTCTTGCAGGAAACGTAGTAGGTGACTTTGCATTAGGTTCTATTGAATACGGAGCTGAACATTTAGGTATAAAACTAGTAATGGTTTTAGGACATACTGGATGTGGTGCTGTTCATGCAGCACTTAATGGTTCTCATGATTCATATATTGGAGAAATCACTAAAGAGATTAAAGGTGCAATTGGTGAGACTCTAGATCCTACAAAAGCAACTATTAAAAACGTATTAAATTCTTGTGAAAAGATAAAGTCTTCTCCACTGTTACAGAAAGATTTAGATAATATTGTAATAGTTCCTGCTTTATATCATACTCATTCAGGTAAGGTAGAAATTATTAAAGAACACAAAAACCATGATAAATTCTTAAAATTTAAATAATATCTATAAAGACTTTCGTTTATTTGAAAGTCTTTTTAAATACTTAAAAAGTCCCGTATAAACGAGACTTTCATTGTTATTACTTAATTAAATTAATATAGTGATATACTACTGATTCACCAAATGTTGATGAAATATAGTTGTTTACTGAGCTTTCTGCAAATGCTTCTACTAAAGCTTTAGTTTTCTCTGAATTAATATTAGACTTTTTTACTGCAACACCATTTGCACGAAGTGTTAATGTAGCTTCATCAACTGTTTCACCGAATACAATTCTTTCTGCATAGTTAGAACCAAGTCCTGTTAGGGCAGTATTTCCTGGAATTACACCAAAGTTATAATCAGCTAGTGAATTAGTTAATTGGCTTTCTGCTAAGCAGTATAGACTACAATTAGAATATGATTGGCTCCAAGTTACATAATCATTTGGTTTAGTTGTATCAAAATTATTAAATGTTTTAACTCCTTCAACTTCACTATAACAAGATTCTTTAATTGTAAGTAGACCTTGATTTTGTAATAAAAGTAGGGCACGTTCAATATTTGTAACGTCATTTACGATTTCAATTTTAGAACCGTCTGTTACTGTTTTCTTAGTTGTATCTGATGAATATAAACAAAGTTTTTCAAAGTGTACCTTACAAGCTAAAGCTAATTGTTCATCTTCTGATACACTTGAGTTATAAGATTCAAGATATGGTTCATGTTGGAAGTAGTTTGCATCATAATCTCCTGAAGCTACACTTGAATTTTGAACTGTCCAGTCAAGAACTGATACTTCTAATTTCCATCCCTTTTCTTCAAGAATAGGTTTAATTGATTCATTTAAAATTTTTGCGTGTGGAAGTTCACTTGCGGCAATTCTAATTGTTTTGTCATTTGAACCACAACTAGTTAATCCTCCTGCAACTACAGCTAAAGCAGCTCCTAAAAATAATACATTTCTTTTTTTCATAATTTTAATTTCTCCTCTTATCTAATTTTTTGGCTAATACTAGCCCTAATTGTTGTATAAGTTGTACTATTACAACTACTATAATAAGTGTTATCCAGAATGGTACACACTTTAAATAATCTGATGGATGATTTCTATATGTTGAATATATAAGTGAAATCAAACCACCTCCTGCAAAGTCATATGCAAATGAGGTATATCCTATAATCGATACTAATGTAACTGCAAGTCCCATTATTAAACTTGATCTAGCTTCTCTTAATAAAACTTTTCTTACTATTTGTGTGTTTGTTGCGCCTAAGCTTCTTGCAGCTTCGATAACACCATGATCAACTTCGGCTAAACTTTGTTCAACTACACGTGCTACATAAGCAAATGAGGCTAAGAATAGTGGAATAATCATTACATACCAAGCTCCTGTTCCACGACCGAATACAGCTCTAGTTAGTGGAAGTGCAATTACAATAATAATTAAACAAGGTACTGATCTTAAGATATTAATTATAAGACCTAATATTGTATTTAAATATTTATTAGGATTTATTCCTCTCTTACTTGAAGTATTAAGTAATACTCCAAGAGGTACACCTACTAAGTAGGCTAGAAATGTTGAGATAAATACAACTCCTAATGTTTCTAAAGTAGCTTCTACATAATTATTCATGATTTTCACCTACATTATTGATACTTACGCATTCATATTTAATATTATGTAAATTTAAATACTTTTCTATCTTTAAAGTATCTTTTTCACTTTCCGGCATCTTTATTGCAAGTTGACCATAAACCTTATCATCAATTACTTTAGTATCCGCATATACTATTGATACTCTAATTGCACAATCTTGCACAATATCAGCTACAATTGCGTCATCTGCATTTCCATCGAATATAAGTCTTATAACCTTATTTTTACTTAGTTTAGTATTTACATGATTAGAAAATATCAAGTTTTGTGCAATCTCTGTTTTAGGATTTAAGAATACATCTGAAAGTAAACCATTTTCTACTATTTTTGCATTATCTATAATCGCAACCTTATTACATATTTGTTCTATGACATTCATTTGATGGCTAATCATAATAATTGTAAGACCTAATTCTTTATTTAATTTTTTAAGTAATTCAAGTATTGATGATGTAGTCTCAGGATCTAGTGCACTAGTAGATTCATCTGATAGTAATACTTCAGGTTCAAGCACTAAAGCACGAGCTATCGCAACTCTTTGTTTTTGCCCACCTGATAATTGAGATGGATATGATTTAGCCTTATCAGCTAGTCCTACAGTTTCTAGCGCTTTTAAAGCTTTCTCTCTTCTTTCTTTTTTATTTCCCCTTTTAGAAATTTCAAGTGCAAGTTCGACATTCCCTAATACCGTTCTTTGATCAAGTAAATTGAAGTGTTGGAAAATCATTTGAATTTTTTCGATATTTTTTCTTTCTATCTTTTTGTTATGTGAACACAATAATAAATCGTTAAAGTAAATTTCTCCCTCTTCAAATGTTTCAAGTCCATTTATACATCTAACAAGTGTAGATTTACCTGCACCTGAAAGACCTAAAACACCATATATATCCTTTTCTTCAACTACTAAATCAACCTTATTAAGTACTAACTTTTCCCCATAAGATTTAGAGACTTGTTTTAATTCGATTTTTGACATGTTTTTCTCCTTTCTATAAAAAAAATGCCCCATCCAATAAAGGACGAGACATATAAGTTCGTGGTACCAACCTTTTTTAAGAATATTTCTATTCTCCTATTTTCGAAATCCATCAATTTCTACTGCTTTAACGGGCAGACCCGTCAGTAACTAAATATCGTCACTGCAACTCCAAGACCATGTTCGAAATTCTAGTTTTATCTTCTTTCACCAAACGAAGACTCTCTTATCAAAACATCAAACCTCTACTCTTCTTTTCAACGTCATTTTGAATGGGTTATTAATTTATGTTTCTATTATAGTTTAGTTATTTTTTTAAATCAATAATATTTTTGAAAAAAGCGTTTGCATAACATACTTGTTATTTTACTTTTGCACGAATTTCCTTATAATATCAAATAAAGGTGAGTGATAATATGGTTAAATCAATTAGTGCAGAAAAAGCATTAGAATGGCTAATAGAGGGAAATAATGATTTTATAGATGCGAAAGTAAATCACTCAGGTGATATTTCAAGTGCTAAAAGAATGCATTTGCATCATCATGGACAAAATCCTTTTGCACTTATAGTATGTTGTAGTGATTCAAGAGTAATACCTGAAAACATATTCATGAAAGGTTTAGGAGATTTATTTGTAGTACGTCTTGCAGGAAACGTAGTAGGTGACTTTGCATTAGGTTCTATTGAATACGGAGCTGAACATTTAGGTATAAAACTAGTAATGGTTTTAGGACATACTGGATGTGGTGCTGTTCATGCAGCACTTAATGGTTCTCATGATTCATATATTGGAGAAATCACTAAAGAGATTAAAGGTGCAATTGGTGAGACTCTAGATCCTACAAAAGCAACTATTAAAAACGTATTAAATTCTTGTGAAAAGATAAAGTCTTCTCCACTGTTACAGAAAGATTTAGATAATATTGTAATAGTTCCTGCTTTATATCATACTCATTCAGGTAAGGTAGAAATTATTAAAGAACACAAAAACCATGATAAATTCTTAAAATTTAAATAATATCTATAAAGACTTTCGTTTATTTGAAAGTCTTTTTAAATACTTAAAAAGTCCCGTATAAACGAGACTTTCATTGTTATTACTTAATTAAATTAATATAGTGATATACTACTGATTCACCAAATGTTGATGAAATATAGTTGTTTACTGAGCTTTCTGCAAATGCTTCTACTAAAGCTTTAGTTTTCTCTGAATTAATATTAGACTTTTTTACTGCAACACCATTTGCACGAAGTGTTAATGTAGCTTCATCAACTGTTTCACCGAATACAATTCTTTCTGCATAGTTAGAACCAAGTCCTGTTAGGGCAGTATTTCCTGGAATTACACCAAAGTTATAATCAGCTAGTGAATTAGTTAATTGGCTTTCTGCTAAGCAGTATAGACT
>CAVAIM010000030.1:0-9080 GCA_963588755.1 bacterium
GTGTACATATTGTAACTATTCAATCAATGGTTAGCCATGGATTAATGGTTTTAACAAGTATTAATCTAGTTAGAATGTATAAAATAGATTTTAAGAAGGATTTAAAATATTCATTTATTGGATATGGAATACTTGCACTTATATCTTTTGTAATGTGTTTTGTAAATGATGCAAACTATATGGCGCTAAGAGACCCAGCGGGAATACCTGTTGTAAATCATTTACCTTTCCCACTTTCAAGTATTGCGATTATAGGTTTTATTTATTTAGGTATATATTTATTTTTATTAGTATTAAAGACATATCAAGAAAAATTCTTATGTTTTGATTTAAGAAAAGAGGAAATTAATAATGATATACAAGAATCCAATATTACAATTTGATTTTTCTGACCCTGATGTAATTAGAGATGGTGATGATTTTTATTTAATCGCGTCAAGCTTTAATCATTTTCCAGGTCTTCCAATTTTGCATTCAACTAATTTAGTAGACTGGGAAATAATTAACTATGCCTTACCTCATCTAGGAGATGAGTTTAATGAGGTTAAACATGGATGCGGTGTATGGGCACCATCTATTAGAAAACATAATGGATTATTCTATATAATTTATCCTACACCAGATGATGGTATCTTTGAGATTCATACTGATGATATTAGAGGTAAGTTCTCAGAACCTCACTGTATAATGTCTGGTAAAGGATTTGAAGATCCATGTCCTATTTGGATAGACGATAAGTGCTACATGGTATTCTCATTTGTTAAGTCTCGTATCGGATTTAACTCTGTTCTTGCAGTTGTAGAATGTGATTATGAATTTACTCATACAATTGGTGACTATAAGATTGTATATGATGGACATAATGACAATCCTACAATAGAAGGACCTAAATTCTATTATTACAATAATTATTACTATATTATGGCACCAGCTGGAAGTGTTAAAGGTGGTTGGCAAACTTGTCTTAGAAGCCGTAATGTATTTGGCCCTTATGAGTCAAAGATTGTCTTATATCAAGGTGATACTCTAGTTAACGGACCACATCAAGGTGCATTAATTGATTTAGATGATGAGGCTAAAAACTTTGCATTCATTCATTTCCAAGATATGCGTGCTTATGGTAGAATCTGCCATCTAGAACCAGTTAAGTTTGTAAATGATTGGCCTCTATGTGGACATATTGCAGATGAATTACTTGCGGGAACTCCAGTATCAGAATGTGAATATTTATTAGATAAAGAATCTAGCGCAAGTGTTCAAGTATCCGATAACTTTAGTGGAAATTGCTTATCTTTAATGTGGCAACATCCATCAAACATTAATAACTTCTATAATGTTGATAATGGCTTAATATTAAAGATGTTTGAAACAACTCACTCTGATGAGATTAATTTAATTCCTTATGCACTACTTACTAAAGTAGGAGCTTTAAGTTTTAATGTATCAACTCTAATTGATTTTACTAACATGGAAGATGGTAACCATGTCGGTTTTACGGTAATGGGTGAAAAATATACTTGTGTTGACTTTATGAAGAGTGAAGATAAGATTATTATTTCTTTAATTGACGGCGAGTTTAAAGAAAAAGATAAAGTTATAGACAAACTATATATTAGTGAATCAGAAGCTAAAATAAATGCTCAATTTAGAAATCAAAATATCTATGATTTAATATATTCAATCCATGTAAATGGTGTTAAGGTCTTTGATAAGGTTAAGGCTTACGCAGGAAGATGGATTGGTACTAAAATTGGATTCTATTGTTATTCAGATAATGAATCAAATGGTTATGCTAAAGTAAAATACTACGACACAAACATAATTAAATAAAGACTAATAAATCAACAAATTTTTAATTTTGTTGATTTTTTTGCAATTTTTTTGTATAATAAGTTTACAAAAATGTTTTTTCATTTGGAGGTGTAACAATGAAAGATGGACCTACATTTGTAGTTGACACGGAAGCTGTAAAAGCTAAATTAAATACTCTTATTAATACAAATATTACTGTTTGTGAACATAAGACTAAGAACAAATCAATAACTCGAACTGGTAAGTTAATGATGGTAACTGACAGACTTTTTATGTTTAGAGTCAGACTTGGTAGAGATAACTTTGCAGAATACTCATATACTTATAATGAGGTAGAAACTGGTAAAATTGAATTTATTACTGAAGATTAGAGATACTTTTATGTATCTCTTTTTTCTCATCTATGATACAATATTTTAGGTGAATTTATTTATGATTATTGATTTTAAAAATGTATCTTTTAATTATACAGATAAAATTATATTAGATAGTGTTAACTTTACTTTAACAGATAACGATAAAACAGGTTTAGTTGGTGTTAATGGAGCTGGTAAATCTACTATTATTAAACTTATATTAGGTGAAGAAAGACCGAAGGCCGGTGAAATTATTAAATCAGGTAATATTAGTATTTCTTATCTTAATCAAGATCCTTACATTGAAGAAGGACAAACATTCTTTGACTATGTAATGAAGGATTCAACTAAAGAACATCCGATTATAGATTATGAGGCAAATACGGCTATTACTAAGATGAAGCTTGACCCTAAGAGAATTGTTAAGAATTTATCAGGTGGAGAAAAGAAGAGACTTGCGCTTGCTAAATGTTTAGTAACATATGCAGACTTCTTACTTTTAGATGAACCTACTAACCATTTAGATAATGATATGATTTATTATCTTGAAAAATATCTAGAGCGTTTTAATAGAGGTTTTTTACTTGTAACTCATGATAGATACTTCTTAGAAAAATGTTGTAATAATATGTTAGAACTTGATAATGGTAAGATTTATCAATATAAAGCTAATTATTCTCTATTTCTTGACTTAAAGAAAGAGCGTCTAGAAAACACGCTAGCTAGTGAGGCTAAGTTAAAGAAATATTTAAAGAAAGAACTTGAATGGCTAAATAGAGGAGTAGAGGCTAGAAGAACTAAGAGTAAATCAAGAATTGAGAGATATGAAGAGGCTAGTAAGACTAAGTTTAGTGAAGAGAAGAGTTTTGAATTTTCAAGTGTTTCTTCATACTTAGGTAAAAAAATTATTACGATAAAGAATGCATCTAAATCGATTAATGGTAGAGTCTTATTTGAAGACTTTAGTATAGATATTCCTCGTACAGCACGTATTGGAATAGTCGGAGATAATGGAGCAGGAAAGACTACTCTATTTAAGACTATTATGGGACTTGAAGAGTTAGACTTTGGTGAAATAGAAAAAGGTGAAACTCTAAATATAGGTTATTTCTCTCAACACTTTGATAATATGAATGAAGAATTAACAGTACTTAAATATATTGAAGAAGATTCTAATAGAATTGAAACTTTAGACGGTACTATTACTGCAAAGTCCCTACTTAATAAGTTCTTATTTGATGATGAACTTTTATATACTAAGATTAAATCCTTATCAGGTGGAGAAAAGAGACGTTTACAATTAGTTAAGGTATTATCTAAAAACCCTAATGTACTTATTCTAGATGAACCTACTAATGATTTAGATATTTATACAATTGAGGTTTTAGAACAATACCTAGACTCCTTTATCGGACCTGTTCTATGTGTATCTCATGATAGATATTTCCTTGATAATATAGTTGATGAGATATTATATTTTAAAGATGGACATATTAACTATTTCTTAGGCAACTTCTCAAGTTTTCTTGAATCTGAAAATTCAAAGAAGAATGAGTCTGCCTCAAAAGGAGTACAATTTCAAAAGAAACATACCTCAATTCCTTCGAAATTAAAGAAAGATATTGAAGCACATGAGGCCAAGATTAAAGAACTTGATGATAAAACTTTAGAGTTAAATAATATATTAAAGTCTAATCAATCAGATTACTTAGTGTTAGTGGATGCCCAAAAAGATTTAGATAAGCTTAATGTTGAATACGAGACTGTCTTAGAAGAATATATGGCTCTACTAGAAGAGAAAGAAAATTATTTAAAGGACTAATTAGTATGTTTTATACTCAAGATGAAGAAAAGATAGTAAAGAAGTTTAACTCTTATAAAGAAGGGGCTCTAAGAGGATATAAAACTACTTTAACTAAGTTTTTAAATTTAAGAGAACAAGAATTACTTAAATATGTAATAGGTAATAATGATTCAATATATTTATACTTTTCTAACTTATCAGGCTCTGATGAGGCGAAAAGAGCACTTATTTCTCCATTTGAGATTGAACCTGAATTTAATATATCAATATTAAAGTTAGAGTATGACAAACGCTTTGTTAAACTTGAACACAGACATATATTAGGTACTATTATGGGACTTCAAATAGAACGTAATATGATAGGTGATATACTTATAAATAAAGATAATGATGTATATTTAATAGTATCTTGTGAGATGGAACAATTTATTAAAGATAATCTGATATCTATTGATCACACTCCTATTATATTTAGTAATGTAGATAAGTTAGAAGGAGACTTTAGTCCTGAATATAAGGTTAAGAAAGTGTTTGCTCAAAGCTTAAGGGTAGATTTAATTATAGCGGAAGCTTTTAATTTATCTCGTGCTAAGGCACAAGAATTGATTAGAGAAGAAGCTTTAAAGATTAATCAAGGTGTTGAATTAAATCCTATTAAAAATATTAAAGAATCTGATTTAATATCTTTAAGAGGATATGGTAGAGTTAAGATAATTACGATTGGTGGACTTAGTAAAAGTGGTAAAATATTGGTTGAAATGGGATTACTTAAATAATTTTAACTATTAATATATAAGTATTTAATTTATAATATATTTAAATCGAGGAAACAAAACATGAAAACAGTATTAATTATAGTTGCAGGTGGTACTGCCTCAGGTAAAAGTACAGTAGTTGAAAAGATACATCAAAGATTAAAAAGTAAAGATGTACAAGTAATTAAATTTGATGATTACTATAAGGATTTATCTAATTTAAGTTTAGAAGAGAGAGCTAAGGTAAACTTTGACCATCCTGATTCTCTAGATAATGATTTAATGTATGAACAATTAAAGACTTTACTTTCAGGTAAGCCAATTGAAAAACCATTATATGATTTTAAGACACATACTAGAAAGAAAGAAACTGAAATAATACATCCTAGTAAGGTTGTAATTGTTGAAGGTATTTTATCTTTATATGATCCAAGAATTAGAGATCTTGCAAATATAAGAATATTTGTTGAAAGTGATGATGATATTCGCTTTATTCGTCGTTTAAGACGTGACATGAGCGAACGTGGTAGAACACTTGATTCAGTAATTGATCAGTATTTAACTACAGTTAAACCAATGTATTATGAATTTATTAAACCAACTAAACGTTATGCAAATATCATAATACCAAATGATAAAGACCATGAAGTAGCGGTTGATATAGTAGCCGCTAAGGTTAAAGAAATAATAAATAAAAAAGAGGAACATAATTAATGATAGGAATTATTGGCGCAATGGACGTTGAAATAAACGCTCTAGCTAACAAACTTGAAAATAAAGAGGAAATTAATATATTAGCTTATAAGTTTTATAAGGGAAAACTTAATAATAAAGAAGTGGTTATTTTAAAGAGTGGTATTGGTAAAGTATCAAGTGCAGTAGGGTGTGCCCTACTTCTTGATCACTTCAATCCTGAACTTGTAATTAATACAGGTATTGCAGGTGGACTAAATGGATTAAAACAATATGATATTGTACTTGCTCACGAACTATCATATTCAGATGTAGACGCTACTAACTTTGGCTATAAGTTAGGACAAGTACCACAAATGCCTGAAGTATACAAAACTGACAGTGTATATCTAAATAAGATTAAGGAATTCTTTAATAAGAATAATATTAATTATAAAGATGGTAATGTATTATCAAGTGATTCATTTATTGTAAGTGAGAAACAATTACTTGCTAAAAGAGATGGTTTTGTAGCTTGTGAAATGGAAGGAGCTTCTATTGCGCAAACTTGCTACATAAATAAGACTCCATTTGTATCTATTCGTTTCATATCTGATGTAGTAGGTGGATCAAATCAAGCTGAAAGTTATATGGAATTTGAGGCTAAGGCTGCAAATTTATCTCAAGATATTTGTTATAAAGTATTAGAAGTTTTTTAAGGTGCTTGAAATAGCGCCTTTTTAAGTATAATTTTTGATTTAGAGTGTAAAAAAGAATAGAATAATTACAACAATAAGAGGTGTAGAAATGACTATCGTTGAAAAATTAGAAGCCCTTAGGGGACTAATGAAGGAAAATAATTTAACAATGTATTTAGTACCTACTGATGATTATCATTTATCAGAATATGTAGGTTCTTATTTTAAAGAAAGAGAATTCTTATCAGGATTTACTGGCTCAGCTGGTGTATTACTTGTAACACTAAAGAATGCTTATCTATGGACTGATGGAAGATATTTCTTACAAGCTAGTAATCAACTTGAAGGAAGTACTATCACTTTAATGAAACAAGGTGAGAAAGATGTACCTTCAGTATATGAGTTTATTAAAAATCAAACTATTAAGAAATTAATTGGTTTTGATGGTAGATGTGTTAAGGCTCTATTTGGTCGCGACCTAGAAAATATTAAAGGTGCAAAAATCACTTATAATATGGACTTAGTAGATAAAATATGGACTGATAGACCTGAGATTAGTCATGAGCCTGGTTATGAACTTGATGTTAAATATGCAGGTGAATCTAGATATGATAAGATTAAAAAGATTCAAGCTAATTTAGAACGTAAAGGTGCAGACTTAACAGTAATTTCATCATTAGATGATATTATGTGGATTCTAAATTTAAGAGGAAACGATGTTAAGTGTAATCCAGTAATTTTATCTTACTTAGTTGTGCATAAAGCTAAAGTAGTATTATATGTTAATGAAGATGTTTTAAGCTCTGATGTAAAGCTTAACTTATCTAAGGATAGAGTAGTACTTAGAGGATATAATACTATCTATAATGATATTTCTAATTTCAATAATTATAAGATTTTAATAGATTTAAATAAGACTAATTATTCATTATATAAGTCAATTAATAACACTAATAAAATTATAAATGAACTTAATTATTCAACTGAATTAAAGGCTTGTAAAAATAAGGTAGAACAAGAAAACTTTAAGCGTGCTCACATTAAAGATGCAGTTGCAGTATGCAAGTTTATGTATTGGTTAAAGACTAATGTTGGTAAGATTGAAATGAGCGAATTATCAGTATCTGAAAAGCTTTTAAATTTTAGAAAAGAACAATCTAACTTTAAAGATATCTCCTTTGGTACTATTGCAGGATTTGGTCCTCACGGTGCAATTGTTCACTATGGTCCTACTAAGGAAACAGATGCACAAGTTACACCTGATAACTTCTTACTTGTAGACTCAGGTGCTCATTATTTAGAAGGTACAACTGATATTACAAGAACATTTGCACTTGGTAAGGTAAGTGATGAAATGAAACACCATTTTACTTTAGTATTAAAGTGCTACCTAGCTTTATCTGATATTAAGTTTAAAGAGGGTGTAGATGGTAGAACTCTAGACTTAGCTTCAAGAGAACCATTATGGATCGAAGGCCTAGACTTCAATCATGGCACTGGCCATGGTGTAGGATATTTATTAAATGTTCATGAAGGACCTCAAAATATTAAATATAATAGAGAATCATATACATTTAAAGAAGGTATGATTACATCTGATGAACCAGGTCTATATTTAACTGGTAAGTATGGTATTAGACATGAATCACTAACTTTATGTACTTTATATAAAGAAACTGAGTTTGGTAGATTCTTACAACTAGAACCTATTACTTTAGTACCATTTGATTTAGATGGTATTAATAAAGATGAATTAACTTTAGAAGAAAAGACTAAATTAAATAATTATCATAAGAAGGTATATGATACTATATCACCATACCTTAATAAAGATGAAGCTAACTTCTTAAAGAAATATACTAAAGCTTTATAATTATGGATACAAATTTATTTATATCTATAGTAATATCACTTAGTTTAATAATTGTTGTTGTCTTAGGCTATATTATTTATATGTCTTTTAAGATAAGAACATTAAAAATACAAATTAAGATTCACGAGAATAAAAAGTTATATAATATTGCATTAATATTTTTATTAACTAATACATCAAGAGCGCTTATTTCACTTTTTATGTTTATATTTATGTTGATAGAAGTAGCTTATGCAATATATTTAAATGAACACTTTAATAAATTAACTCGTGATTTAATTAAAATGATGGAGGAAGAAAAACATGCAAAACTGGAATCTAGAAGTAATTTATAAATCTAATGAAGTATTTGTAAATGATTTAAATAAAATTAAAGAAGATATTAAAGAGTATTCAAACTTTAAAGGTACTTTAAATAATGCAGAAAACGTAAATAATTACTTTAAGTTTGATGAAGAAATATCTAAACGTATTCAAAAATTATATTCATATGCAGCTATGAAGTATGATTTAAATACTTGTTCACTTGAAAGCCAAGCTAATATTTCATCAATTGAAAATTTCTTTGTTGAATATATGCAAACAGTATCTTTTGTAAAAGATGAATTATTATCTAATACTTTAGAAAGTTATAAAGAATGGGCTAAGGAATATGAATATATTAAGTATAATTTATATTTTCTAGATCAATTATTCCATTCTAAGGAACACGTTTTAAAGCCTGAACTTGAAAATCTAATTTCTCTTTACTCACCTATCTCATCTTCATTTAGTTCTACATATGGTCTACTTGAAAGTTCAGATATTAAGCCTATTACTGTAACTTTATCTGATGGTAAGACTCATACATTTACTAAGTCTAATTACACTTCCTTACTTGTTGAATATAATAATTCGCAAAGTGACAGAAAGACTATATTTGAAGCTATGTATCAACACTATGATGATTTAAAGAATACATATGCTCAACTATATAAGGGTGTTGTAGACTCTGATATTGCAAGAATGCGTTCACATGGATATGACAATATTTTAGATACATTCTTAGATAATAATAAGATTGATAAGAGTGAATATTTAAATCTATTAGAAGCTGTACATGAAAACACA
>CAVAIM010000031.1:0-8964 GCA_963588755.1 bacterium
GCAAAATATAAAGCTAAAGATATCGCAACATTCAAAGGCTCACCATACATAGAAGCACTAGTATCGGCAACAACTAATGTACTAGTTTCACCCTCTACATAATTAGCTAGATTCTTCCAAGCTTCTTCAAGAGTATTATCAGTATCTATTGAACAATAATATCCAAAAGGTTCTAGTTTACCTTTACGCATAATATCATAAGGATATAGGGTGCTTGAATTTATCTTTTTCTTATTAGTTTTAACATCTTCTAAGTATTCAGAAAATCTATCTTTGTCATGATGTGCAAATGCATTTCTATAATTTATCATCGCATATGATGGTACAGCCTCATAATTAATAGAAGAGAATTCTTTAGCACACATCTTCTTTTCAACTACATCAATCTTTTTTCTTAAAAAAGATATAGTTTTACGATATTCTTTTTCACTCATACCAAAATATCTAGCAGTAAGTTTACCTAAGGCTCTAGTAGACTCGTTTGATGCGTTCACACTAGCTAACCATTTAGCACAAATACTAGGGTGTTCTTCATTTAAGTCTTTCTTAATTTGTGTAGATAATATGTTCATAGCGTCCTCTTCTAAAGGAGTACCAACGAATGCATAATAATCATCCCATCTACCAAAATTGCCCACTAACTCTAAATTAAGTCTCATTATATCAGTATGTTCTTTTGCAAGCTAATTATAGATACTTCTAGTAACAGCTCTTAACCCTTGTCCTAATCCCCTAATATTTCTTGTATAGAATAGAGATTTCATTGAAAGTAGCGGGTTTTCAAGAAATGCTTCTTTAAACTTATCTACACCTAATTGAGTATCATATTTAAATAATGATATTGATGCAAAATAATCTAAGTTCTTATTTAAAGTTGTCTTATAGGCTAAAGCCTCATTTTCAGTATAAGTATTATTTGATTCTTCCTTTAAAGCTTCTAATAAATCCATATTTATAATTTCCCCCTCATATAAATAAAAGACATCTTAATTAAAAGACGCCTTGTTATGTATGTATTTAAATACTTATGATAAGTATTTTAAATTAAACAAGATGCCTTTAAAGATAGATTGTAAAAAAATCAACTTAAATAGAGTTTGCTGCAAGCATCTTTAATATACAATTTTATTTTATAATATTTTCTAATTATTTCAACTATAATTTAAATCTTATATATATTGAATGATTAATATAGGTTATATTAGTAAAAAAAGATCTAAAACAATTTGAGTTTTAGACCTTTTATAAACTATATTAGTATTACTTATTCGAAAATCATTGCAAATAAATTCAATGTATCTCCCTTCGTAATTGTGATGTCTCCAGCTTCTAGAGTTACTACAGCACAACCATCTGCATTTAAGATATATTCTACATTATTAATCTTAATTTTCTTTCCTGAAGCCCCATCAGTTACTAATGTTAATGTCTTAGCTTCTGTTAAAGTAAATGTAATAACAGTTTTACTTTCAATCTTTAATGCATTAGTATAAGTTACACCATTATAAGTTTTAGTAGTAGCTTTATTAGAACCATTTTGAATAGTTACAAAACCATCACCAGCAGAAGTATCACCCTTTTGATAATTTTCAAATGTAACAACAAGAGTTTGAGCTTGAATTTCATCATATGCTTGTTTAGCGTTAGTTAAAGTTTCATAGTTTGTAATTAATGCTTTGTCTTCAACACTTAACATACCATAAATATCAAGACATTCATTAATAACACTACCACTAGACTTAGATACTTCACCAATAGAATTGATTAAAGTAATTAAGTAAGTTACTCTAATTTCATTAACCTTAGCTACATCAACTAATTCTTTAACATCATCATCTAAGTTAGTATACTTTTGTAAAATATTCTTCATTGAAGCTAAATCAGTAGTATCAACACCATTTAAATCAATGTTGAAATCATTAACTTGAACTAAATTACTATAAGTCTTTTCAGCAGTAGTTAATACCTCTTCATTAGTAATACTAGCCTTTTGTTCCATAGTTAATGCATCATATAAAGATCTTGCAGTTTCAATAGCTTCCTTACTATCAAGTGTTACTTCACCAATAGCGTCAATAGCCTTAATTGTAGCGTTAACTGCATATCCACTATAATCTTCTTCAGCCTTAACTAATACATCAATATTAGAAATTTCTATACTAGAATCAATATCAAGTAATCTTGTATATGCTTGACGAGCTTTAGCAATACTTGCACCACTATTCTCATCTACTGTACCAATCGCATTGATTAAGCCTTCAACATATTCTTCACCAGACTTAATATATTCATTATATAAATCTTGTAATCTCTTATAATCAACTTGAGCTTTAGCTGAGTCACTCATCGCATTGTATAATGAAAGTGCACGGCTAAGCTTAGTATAATTATCATCAGTATATGTAACAGGTGATGTGATATCAGCAAGTATTCCATTATATTCTTCAATTTGTTTTTGTTCATATTCTTCTGAATTATATGGTTCAAATACTAATGAAGTAATAGTTAAATCTTTAAATGTTATCCAAGTCATTGCTTTACTATCACCTGGTTGGAAATTATTAGCTTGAATAATATATCTACCAGCTTCTAGTACAACAGTACCATTACCAATTAACATAACTTCTCCTGCTTCATTAATTAAAGTACCACTTGATTCATAATCAGTTGCAGAATAAGATACACTAACAGTCATTGGCGTAGTAATATTAAATGCATAGATTTTCTTAGAAATCTTACCAGGAGTAATAGTTTCACCAGCTGTATTAACTTCTTTTACTGTATCAGTAGAACTAATATATGAAATATCAGACATGGCTACATTCTTTGGTGAAATTTGTTCATCTTTAACAACACCTGTGAATGCTTCTATTACTTTTCTAGCATCAGTTATATTTGTTTGTAAATCATAATCATTTGTAGGAATATAAGATTGAGTTTCATTAGTATCAAAGTGAGAATAGTCAATTTTTTCAGCTATAAATTGACAGTTATTAGATACTACATCAGTCTTATTTGTAACGACAGTGGCTGAAGCCTTTTGATATAGAGCACTTGCAACAGAATCATTGTAAGCTTTGATAGCTCCACCATCTACTCTATAAGGATTCTTACATGCATAGAATAAATTGTATTCACTAAATACATAAGCATCTGCTCTTGTATTAATTGCATAGTCAGTTTGACCTTCAAATAGGTTATTGTACATATGTACATTAGCTCTTCTAGTTAAAGGACCTCTAGCTTTACATAACTTCCAATAATTATGGTGGTAAGTTAAATTGTATTGTAGAGAAGTATCAGCACTACCTACTAAGTTTGTCTTATGACATCCTTCAAAATAATTATAAGATACAGTTAAATATTGTCCTCTCTTAAAGTCGCAGCTTCCGTCACCCTCAGACTTATCGCTTTCTGCAGGATTTAGAATTGATGGACCATAGAATTCATTGTTATGAATCCAACATCTTTCAACACTAGCTGAAAGCTTAGATCCAGCGTTTGCACTTACTTGTACACCTTCCATACCAAGCGCATCTTCTGGTGTATTAATAAATGTTAAGTTTCTAACTTCAAAACTCTTACCTAGAGTAGGGCTTGAACTTTCACACATAAAGTGGAATCCAAATCCATCAATAGTAGCGTCACTTCCTACACCTTCAAGTGTTACATCCTTAGCTGACTTCATTCTAGCCATGTGACCATTGTCACCTTTTGTTCCACCATTATCAGCACTGTTATAAATTGTTAATCCATCAATTAAAGGAGTACTTGCGGCAGAGAAATTACCTTTCTTATAAAGACCTGAATCAGATACACATCCAATAAATCTTACAACTAAAGGAATACCTGCGTCTCCTAACTTCTTAAGTATTCCTTGATTAGTATTAGCTTTACCACCATTAGATGCTAAACCACTACCATTATCTTGTCCTACACTGTTTAGAATATTACCAATACCCTTAACAGTAACTCCATCATAACTTAATTCAACGGTATTCTTAGTTTCATCAGTTACATATAATACAATTGCATTATCTTTTAATGTACCATCATCATTATATGCACCAACACCTGAATAATTGTAGTGTGCATAACCTGATCTGTCATATGCAATAACATTTAAGTTTGCAACACTAGCAGCTACAGTATCAGTTTCATGAGGAACAACCTTAATAGTGTATGAACCACTCTTTAAACCAAATAAATCGGCTCTATATAAAGTTGATGATAATTGACGAGTATAAACACTCTTTTCATCTAATAATTTATACTCTTCATTATTGTAAGATAAATAATAGTCATAACTAGTTACATCTTGATATTTAGCAAATGTTAAGTATGCAGCTTCACTAGTACCTGATACAGATTTAATTTCAACTGCACCTTGAGTGACAATACTACCAGATCCAGCTGATGTGTCTTCTATTGAAGAAGAATCATTCTTCTTAAATAAAGCATATATCTTAATATCTTCTGTAATAAATGTATTATCAAAATCAAATACTTTTGTACATAATTGATCACTATACCAATTTATGAATGTATATCCCTGTTTAGTAGGATTATTAGGCTTTTGTACCTTTTCTCCGCTTTCTACTTCACTAGGATCATAATCAGTACCAACGAATTCAACTACACACTTTGTAGTTATCCATCTTGCATATAATGTTAAATCACCAGTTACAGGCTTAGATTCATCTACAGCCTTAGTAAATGCTTGATCATAATACCATCCACCGAATGTATAACCATCTTTAGTTAATGAGGCAATTGATGGTAACATATCATTTTCTAATACCTTAACATCAGATAAAGTTTTATCACAATTAGTTACAAACTTAACTGTGTAGTAAGTCTTAACAGGATCATCTTGTTTACTAGTACTAGTTTCACTAGAACCTGTATTACTAGTTGATGTTTCACTTCCTCCTGTTGTAGTTTGACCACCAGTAGTAGTTGTTGTACCACCAGTTGTAGTTGAACCACTTTCTGTAGGATTTTCTTTTGTTGTATCACTCTTAGTTGGTTCACTATTATTTTCTGTAGTTGTAGGATCAATATCATCTACTCTCTTGCAGGAAGCAAGAGTTACAGGAATTAATGAAAACAATAAAGTAGGAACAATAATTTTTCTTTTTAGTTTCATTTCCTTTTCTCCTTTTGAATATACAAGAATTATAACACTCTTAAGCACAAAATGAAAGCGTTTTCTTGATATATTAGTTAAAAAGGTTGTGTTTACCACAACCTTAACTTATTTTTTTATTAGATTTATTTATTTTGATAGCTTTCCTAAATAAACATCTATTAATTTCAACTCTATTTACTAGTGTTTGACTAGCTTCACTTTGTAAAAAAGCTGAGGCATCAGATGTTGTATAAGTTTCATCACAAACTTTAAATAATTCTGAGTCATTATCATTAACACCAAAGCCATATAAACGTTTAGTTATATTTAATCTATCTCTAAACTCTTCTATTTTCTTAGAATAAACCTTTAAATAAGAATACTTTACATCAGTAGAATAATTATCATATGATTCATAAACTTGGAATACTAAATCCCTATATTTATTCTCAAGTCTTTGTTTTAATCTTAGAATAGTATCAGTTTCATCTACTATTACATAACTTACTACATCAGTATTCTTGATATCTTGATTTACATCAAGTACAACATAATTAGCATCTCTTTTAATTGATACATAAGATATTTGACCATTATTTGTTAATTTCTCAATACCAATATGAATTACATCATTATTAATTGTAAGTACAAAAGGATTAATATGCATTTCCTTTAAATCTTTAAATAATGTTAGAGCAGTATTATTATTAATATACTCTATATAAGTATACTTCTTATTTGTAAAATCATATGTACAAGCACCACACATACAAATAACTGGATTTTTAATATCAACATCAGTTAATAGTGTAGATAGTACTCTAGGTGATCTTGTAGTGTATAAATATAAATCCATCTTATGTTCTAACATATGATTGATATTATATTTAGTAAATCCAGATAATCTTTGAGTATCCTTATCAATCAAACCATCAAGTGAGAACACAAAGCTTGCATTCTTATTCTTTTTATATGGAAGTCTAAAGCTATTAACTATTAATGCTACAATAATACCTATCATTGTAGATAATATTCTATTAGGTCCATAAATAATAGGATTAGTACCTAAGCTAGCTGTAACTGCAGTTAGAGTTAATACTGCAATGAAACAACATTCGCTTCTTTTTATTTTATTACAAAACCAAATAATAAATATTACTGAGAAAGTAATTAATAAACATGGAATAATAAATGAAGCTAGAAATGAGAATGTAATATCAGCTTCAGTAAATATATTACCACTCAACCAACCTGTTTCGAAGAATCCAGCTTTATCATAAGTTGCATTACCTGTTGATGAAATATGTTGGAATGGCCAATCATGTCCTGTTAGTTGGTATAAGGCTACAATAATTAAACCAAATACACCACCAATAAAGCTTGAAACAAGTCTTAGTCTACCTTGAGCATTAGATTTCTCTCTATTAGTAGATATTGAATAAGCAGTCGCAAGACAAGCAAAAAATGGAGTATATAGCTGTGTAGCTTTTCTAAAGCTAGAAGCTAAGTTACCATTTATACAATAAGCTATAATTATAATAATAAAATATATTGCAAGACAAATAAATACCGATATTGCAGTCTTAATATTACGCATTCCAATTTTGAACATAAAATCACCCTAACACTTAAAGTATATCAAATATTTATCTTAAGTAAAATAGAAAATGGAAGTATTTATATCTACTTCCATCCTAATAATGTCTTTTGAGCAGTTTCTTTTGATATATTTTCAATAATATATCCACTACCATCTAAACATTTATTTAATTGTTCGCTTGAATAATCTTCTTCAGCTATAATTACAGTTTCTGATTTCTTATGACTTGATTTAATACTTTTAAATTTAATATTCTTTCTAAACAAATCATTAACGTGTGCTTCACACATTCCACATTTCATTCCATTAATCTTTAATACAAACTTATACATAATTATAATTAACCTAACGCAATATCTAATATCATCATAAGTATAAATCCTATCGCAAGTCCAATAGTTGAAAGGTATGATTTCTTTCCTACTGAACCTTGTGGTATCAATTCATCCGCAACTACATAAATCATTGCACCTGCTGCAAACGATAACGCATATGGTAGTAATACTTCTACATTCTTACAGAAAAGAATTGCAACTATTGAAGCAAGAGGTTCTACAATACCTGATAACATTCCATATATAAAAGCTTTAGACTTAGATATTCCAGTTTCCTTTAAAGGAGTAGAAACAATAGTTCCTTCAGGGAAATTTTGGATTGCAATACCAATTGATAAAGCTAATGCAGAATTAATCAAACTAGTGTTGTTTAGTGCTCCTGCAATTACAAGACCTACTGCAAGTCCTTCGGGAATATTGTGTATTGTAACTGCAAGTAATAACTTATTAGTTTTAGTAATATGAGAATTAGATATTCCTTCTTCCTTGTTATTAGTATGCATATGTGGAACTAATAAGTCAAGTATTAGTAAGAATATAATACCTATAATGAAACCTACTGATGGAACAAGCCATCTTTGATAAGAAGCACTATCAAATGATTCTATTGCAGGAAGTAATAAACTCCATATTGAAGAAGCTATCATTATTCCTGATGCAAAACCTAAAAGAAGTTTTAATAGTTTTGGATTTAAATCACGTTTTAATAAATAAACCATCGCACTACCAAGTGTTGTACCAATAAATGGTATTAGGAGCGCAATTATTAATTTATAATCCATTATAATATTTAAGCCTTAATTGCACTAATAAATGATTCGTACTCGCTAGGATCTAAATCACTACTATCTGAATTAGATATTAAACCAGCAAACCCAAGATTTAATCCAGCGTCTTTAACTTCTTGTTCCCAATTTTGCATCCATTCTCCGCCTCCCCAGCCGAATGATCCAAATAAGAATAATCTTTGATTAGATAATTTAGACTTTAATTCATCAAAGAATGGTCTAAATTCATCTTCTTCAAGTTCTTCAGCTCCCATTGCAGGACAACCAAGAATAAGTGTATCATACTTAATAGCCTCATCAGCTGTAATATCAGATACTCTAACATATTCTACTTGAGTATCTTCTGAAATTTTTCTTGCAATGTCTTCAGTATTACCTGTTTGACTCCAATAAATAATTTTTGCGTTCATAAATAACCTCCTAATGCATGAAACAATCTATTGAAAATCCCCTATTTAATAAATTACATACTCTATTTCTACATTTAGTATACGTATTAAATAGCTTCATTTTTTCATCTAAATTAGAATATACCTTCCAATATCCTGAATATATGCATTCTAAACCTTTCATATATCCTTTGATATCCTCTATATCATATCCAAGAAATATTCCTATTTCATGAGGAAATGAATTAGATACTTCTAATCTTTTTTCAAGGTGTGAGAGTAAAACATTAATATCATTACTAGAAGGATAACCTAAAGCAGAAAGAAAGGATTTATTTTCAGCATTTTGCAAACATGATTCCAACGTTTTTTGTCTGTATATTAATATTAAAATACGTTTATTCTTTTTACTTAAAACTTTAATATAAACTTTAGGATTAAATTTAGAATTGAACTCTTCTATTTGTTCATATATATCTTCTAATTCTTCTAGTGATATACTTATTAGATTACTAGCTTTTATTCCACAAATGGCAGGAGCAGAATGATAGGCTAGAATATGTGTAAATGTTTCACTCATATAGTCTCCTTAAGTTAGTTACAACTAACTATCTAGATGATACAATATTTTGTTAGTCTTGTCAAACATTATGATTATAATTATTGATGCTTTTTTTAAAAAAATAACACATTAAAAAATATTAAATATTTAACTCTACTG
>CAVAIM010000032.1:0-8940 GCA_963588755.1 bacterium
AAAGAATCTAGTTTTTGCGTTTTGGCTTGATTGAATCTCCATTACAGCACCTAGCGCCATAGAATAATGTTTCTTAGTGTTGTGAAACTCTAAGACAACATAAGATATAACATCAGATCCATTTCTTAAATTAGGGTTCTTCTCTCCTCCAAGCTTTCCTCTCATATAGCTTTCAAGAGTTCTCTTAGAGCCTTGATTTGCAGCTTTATTAAAGTGATCCTTATCACCTGCTGAAAGAATGAAATAGATTGCGTCCATCAAGGTAGACTTACCACTTGCGTTTTCACCAGTGATTAAAGTATTACCTTCTAAATCAATAGTAGAATTAGAGAATATATGCCAGTTTATTAATTTAATCTTCGCTAGTTTCATCGCTCATCTCTTCTTTCGTTTGTATATATGAATTTAGTCTATCTAAAATCATATTTATATTATCTACCTTAACTACATATAAAATAGTAGGATATATAACAATTACATTATCTTCCTTAAAATCCTTAAAGTTATAATCAATTATCTTATATCTTTTTAACAATCTTAAAGAGTCAAAATATTCACTCATAGTAAGTTGACTTTTATAAATACCACTCTTATTAACTTCTTCATTTAACTTACCTAAAGTAGTATTAATATCTATACTTGAATTAACATCATTATTACCACTTTGATATAAAAGTCTTAATATTAAAAGAAGAACAGTATCAAGCTTCTTAAGTCTAATTCTATTTCTAGATTCTTGAGTTTGAATATAGAATATCTTATAAGTATCAATATGTATTAAATCAAAATCCATTAGATTAAAATAATTTTCTATGATTCTTTTAAGACTTAAAATCTCATAATAGTCATTCTTATCATCATCTTTGTTATAATAAATAAAATTATCATTTAATAATTTATTTACTAAACGTGCAAATTGATTTCTTTTAGTATCATTTAGCGCCTTATATCCTTCACTAAATTCCTCAAGTTGATTAAGTCTATCTTTTGCCATACTAATCCTTCCTTTCTATAATAAAATCAGATAATGTATATCCTAAAGTTTTATACTTATCTTCAAGTTTAATAATAGTATATGTAACCTCTGAGTTTGCTTCATAAATCTTTGTTAAGAACAGTTTTAAGAAATCATTAAAATTATCTATTTTAATATCTTTAGCGTGTACTTGTTTCTTAAGCGCTAATTTATCTAAAACAAATTCATTAATCTTATATACTGAGAACTCATTATCTTTAAATAATTGTGCAAGTTTTTCTTCTACAAGAAGCGAATCATCATCAAAGTCTTCAATTAAATCTAAAGACTTAACTGCTTGTTTACGGTTAACTGGCTTATATACTGAATATTCATCAATATTAGATGTTTGGAATATATCAAATAAATCTTGATCATAGAATTCGTCATCAGTCTCACCAATGCCTTTTAAACAGTCAATAATTCTTCCTTCAACATCAGTTTCTTCATTAAGTAAGAAATTAAGACGAGATTGTGCTGCACAAATATATTTAGTATTTTTCGCATCAAGCATACTAATATAATCTTCAATTTCATAGAATAATTCTGCAATAGAATTAAGTCTTGTAATAAAGAAATTACTAGCCTCAGCACGTATTGTTTCATTAGAGATAGAATCATTTTTAACAATAATATAATTATTAATCATCTTCTCTAGTGAAGATTCTTCTAATAAATCATTAATCTTATGTTCAATATATAATTTATATTTACTAGGATTATCTTTTTCTCTAAAGTTTTTAAAAGCTTTAAGTACTACTTTCTTTTGATATTCAAAGAATATTGTAGAAAGAATCTCTTTAGGTGCTGCCTCATTTTCACTTATAAGTTTAGTTAAGAACTTCTTAATATTTACATTAAGACCTCTTAGCATTCTTGATAATTCCTGACTAGCCTTAAAAGCTTGTTCAATGATATCTACTGAGTGATCAAAGTTAAATGAATATAAAGACGAATAGATATTATATACATAACCTGAAAATTCTAGTGGTTTAGTATCATCTTTAACCGATTCGTTCATAGCGCTAAGTATCTTTATACCTGTTTCATCAAATGAATAGGTTAACTTAAGGTTATCATAATCTTCAATTAACCAACCACATCTAGTGAAATATCTAATCTTGTCATACGCAAAGCTTCTACTATTTTCCTCTTCAAGACTAGTTTCATCATTATAAAACTTAACAGGTGAATTATCCGCATAATCTAAAATCCATTCAACCATTTCATCTTTAGTAGCACTTAAATTATTTAGTGACATTTTATTATTTAGAATTGATAGTAGGTCATAATTTATTCTCTTATTAGCACCAGTAAGTGGGTTAAAGAAACTATCACTTACTAGATCAAAAAAATTAGATGCCATAATGTCACTCCTTTATCTATTGTATTATTTTAATTTTACCATAAAACTTGTCATTTTTCACTATTATTAACTATATTAGACACTATTAGACCTCCTAACACTTGTTTTTTGCATAAATAATATAGTAAAAATAAAAAGTTTTTACTCTTATATTATGAATTAAACTAAAATAATTTGTTTATATCTTTAAATTAAACATAATAAAAGGCACGCTATCAAAAGCGTACCTAATCATCTTATTTCATTAACTTTTTAAACATATCTACAACTTCAGCGTGTGTAGCTTCCTTAGGGTTTCCTGGGTAGCAAGCATCTTTTAGCGCGTCAGATGCAAGATTATCTAAATCACTTTCTTTAATCTTTTCACATACAGTAGGAATACCTACATCAACTGATAATTGCTTAACAGCTTTGATAGCTGCATCTCTATACTCTTCTTGTGACATACCCTTAGTATCAATACCAAAAGCTTCTGCAATATCTTTATACTTAGTACCTGATACATCTTTATTAAATTCCATTGCGATAGGTAGTAACATAGCACAAGCTACACCATGTGGAACATCATAATAAGCAGATAGAGTATGAGCCATTGCGTGGTCAATACCAAGACCAACGTTAGAGAATCCCATACCTGCAATATATTGACCTAAAGCCATTTGTTCTCTTCCCTTAGGATCATTCTTAACTGCAGCTCTTAAGTTATTTGCAATAAGACTAATAGCCTTAATATGGAACATATCACTCATTTCCCATGCAGCACGAGTAATATATCCTTCAATTGCATGAGTTAATGCATCCATACCTGTAGAAGCTGTTAAACCAGCAGGCATTGAACTCATCATATCAGGGTCAACGATTGCAACAACTGGCATATCGTGAGCATCTACACATACGAACTTTCTCTTCTTCTCTACATCGGTAATTACATAGTTAATAGTAACTTCAGCTGCAGTACCAGCTGTAGTAGCTACCGCAATAATAGGTAAAGTTTTATTCTTTGTAGGTGCAACACCTTCAAGTGATCTAACATCTGCGTATTCAGGGTTAGTAATGATAATACCAATAGCTTTTGCAGTATCCATTGATGAACCACCACCAACAGCTACAATCGCATCAGCTTTAACTCTTTTAGCTTCTTCTACACCACCTTGCACATTTTCAATAGTAGGATTAGGTTTAATATTACTATAAACATGATAAGTAATACCTGCCTTATCTAGCAAGTCAGTAACCTTCTTTGTAACACCAAACTTAAGTAGGTCTGGGTCAGTACAAACTAAAATACTTTTATAACCTCTTGAATTGATTTCAGGAACAATACTTTCAATTGCACCTTTACCATGATAAGAAGTTTCATTTAACATAAATCTTTGTGACATATCTATAATCTCCTTTTATTAATACACTATTATTATAGACTCAATAGAAAGCGTTTTCAATAGATTGACTTAAAAAACAATTCTTATTTTTAAATATCTAGTTTTCTTGTAAAAATCATTCAATTTTGACTTTATTATATTTACGTAAAGTAAAAAATAAGAAAAACTGCAAGTGAATTTCGACCAAAAGTAAGAAAAACTGCAAGTGATTTTGGCACTAAATCAAGAAAAACTGCAAGTAACAATGAAAAAGGTCTATGTTAACCAACATAAACCTTAGTAATCTTATTATAATGTTTTATAACTTCTTCATTAGGTTCTTCATATTCACCTTGCATACGCAAGATAACATCTTCAGGAACCCATTTATCTTTAATACGTTTTTTATTATTAGCTAAATTAAAATTAATATCTCTAGTGATAAACATTACTAGTTCATAATAATCAAACTTATGTAAACGATTATAGTAATGCATACGTCTCTTATTATCTAAGAAAGTAGAATCCATGATAAATGTAAAATCATTTATTCCACATTCTACAAGACTATCATATTTTTCGTTTGCAACATCAATCATATGATTATAGATTTCATACATATCTTTAGGGAAATGTAGATATGTTCCATACATTTCTCTTCTAGTTTCATCACTATCAAAGTGGAAATCTAAATCAGACTTAAAATTTTCATTAATCCAAGTTGATTTACCACTACCAGGAAGTCCTGCAAGTACAATACACTTTTTCATTAGATTAACTTCTTTCTAAGTTTTGAAGAAATAAAATCTACAATTAAAACTAATATAATAACACCATATAATACAGCTGCAAGTTCAGGCCAGTGTGAATTTGTTGAGTGTACTGATATAGAATATCCGACACCACCAGCACCAACTAAACCTAGTAAAGAAGCTGTTCTTATATTTAAGTCAAAACGATATAAAATAACATTTAAGAAGTTAGGTACAACTTGAGGAGCTACACCAAGTTTAATACGGCCTAGTGTTGAACATCCTACTGCATTTAGAGCCTCAAGTGGTCCTTCTTCAATAACATCTAATTGTTCAGCATACATTTTACCAATCATACCGATAGAGTGAATTGATAAAACCATTACACCAGTGAATGATCCAAAACCAAATACCTTAATGAAGATGAATCCCATTAAGATTTCTGGGAATGTTCTAATAATAATTAATAACATTTCAGATACAATTGCAGCCTTACCAACCATTCTACGAGAAGCAAAGAATCCAAATGGAATAGATAGTATACTTGCGAATAGGGTTCCGATGAATGCAATCGCAAAGGTTTGAATTACTTCATAGATAACAGAAGATTTGAAAGTAAAGCTTCCATATCCAAAGAAGTAAGACCAGTTAGGATGTACAAATCCTTCTAACATCTTATTAAACTTTGCCCAGTTTGGTGATTTAAATGAATCAAAGAAATTAATATCAAGTGAAAAATATAATAATACTGCAACTAGTATTGCAATAAATACTAAATTATATATCCACTTTTTAGGTTTGGCTTTATAAGCCTCATCTACAGTAGTAAAGTGATGATTTACTCTATAGAATATCTTTTTATAAAAAGGAAGTTTTACATATTCTTCTTTTTCAATTTGTTTTCTCATAACTATTGAACCTTCCTTCTTAAATAAGAACTAAGTAATTGAAGTGCAACTACAACTATGAATAGAGGGATTAAAATAGCTCCTACCTTATCATAGTTTGTTGAATCAATCGCATCACTTAACAATTGACCAATACCACCTGCACCAACGAATCCTAGTACAACTGAAGCACGTACATTGATTTCAAATACATAAATGATATTTGAAATAAGGGTAGGTTTAACTTGTGGTGCAATCGCAATGTTATAGGCTTGTAAACGAGTAGCTCCACTACTCTTACTAGCTTCAAACGGATTCATATCACAAGTTTCAATTTGTTCATACATTAATTTAAAGATAACACCTGCAGTAAAGAAAGCCATCGCAAATACACCAGCTGTCTCAGAGAAACCGAAGAATACTGTTGCGATTACGGCTAAAACGAATGTAGGAATAGATCTAAATATATTTAAAATAATACGAACAGGAAGATATACAGCTTTTGATGTATAGATGTTAGAACTTGCAAGAATATAGAAAGGTATAGATATAACTGTACCTAGGAATGTTGCAAGACCTACCATTTCTATTGTAGCCCAAATTTTAGGAATAGCTGTATTAAAAATATAATCTTTGTATCCTTCATTAGTTTTTAAAGACCATTTTGAAGGTACAAATAATTGAGAGAAAATAGTGTTAAATTGAGAAAATCTAACATTTTTAGGAGTTTCAATAAAGACAAAACTAACAACAAGTAATACAACAACAATAAGGGTATAAACTAATGCCATACTTCTTTTCTTATGGATAGTCTTAACCTCTCCACTATTTAAAGTGATGTTTACATCTTTATAAAATAGTTTATCAAGAAAATTATTCTTCTTCACAAACATCACCTAACTTCTCATTAGACTTAATAGCTCTACCATAAATATTTAAGATTACATCATCAGTAACTTCACTAGGTTTACCATCAAATACAATCTTACCTTCTTTAATACCAATGATTCTAGTTGAATACTTAAGTGCTAAATCTACGTGGTGCATATTTGCAACAATAGTAATCTTTTCTTCTTCATTAATACGTTTGAAGTCATTCATTACACTGATAGTTGTAATAGGGTCTAGAGAAGCTACAGGTTCATCTGCAAGAATAATCTTAGGTTCTTGAGTTAGAGCACGCGCAAGTGCAACTCTTTGCATTTGTCCACCTGATAAAGCATCTGCTCTATTATAAGCTTTATCTAAAATACCAAGTTTATTTAGGGATTCAAAAGCTAGTTGTTTTTCTTCTTTAGAATAAATACCAAATAAAGTGTCAAAGAAAGAGTGGTAACCCGCTCTTCCTGACAATACATTATTGTAAACACTAGATCTCTTAACAAGATTGAATGATTGGAAGATCATACCGATGTTTCTTCTTAAGACTCTTAATTCTTTACCACGGGCCTTAGAAATATCTTGTCCATCGATTAATAATTCACCATCAGTAATATCATGCATCTTATTAATACAACGAAGTAGTGTTGATTTACCAGCTCCTGAAAGACCTATGATTGAAACAAAATCACCATCATTAATAGTTAAATTAACATTCTTTAATGCGTGATATCCATTTGTTTCGTAAACTTTTTCTACATTTTTAAATTCAATCATAAATCCTCACAAGTTTTTAAATTAATTTCTTATCTACACAGAATTGATAGAATTCTCTTTCACCATCGAAATCAGAATCTTTAGCTTCAACATATCCTGTGTGGCTATATAGATTATAAAGGTAATAAGCACCTGTTCCGTTTGTAGTTGAAGAACCATCTTTAACAACAGTCATGAATGCCTTCTTAACAGCTTCTTTAGCTTCATCAGATAAACCTGAACGAACTGAGATAGTGTCATTGTAAATACCATCAGTAATAGCTATGCACTTAGTTGATGTGAAAATTTCTTTATTATTATAGTAAGTAGATGTTGCCTTATTGTATCCGTTAGAATATCTTACATCCATGAATCCCCAGTATCCAGCAACTTCTCCACTCATCATAGCGTCAAGTGCTGCATCATATCCAGATTGTTGAACACCTTTGATTTGTGTAGTTTTATCAGTAATTTCTTCAACCATTGTCATACCATAGTTATTTAAATATGCAAGTGGTCTTAAGTAACCAGCACCACTAGTTGTACCTTGACGAGCAATAGTTAAACCAGCTAAGTCCTTAACGTCAATTACACCGTCACCGTTTACATCCTTGTAATATTCATTCTTTACAATTAGAGTTGAACAATAATAGTTAACATCAGTATCAGATTGTTGTCCTAAATATTCATAACCATTAATTTCACCATTCATAGCTTTCTTTTGGTCAGCTTCTGAAGTATAGTCAATTTGAACTTGGTATCCTTTTCTTACTGAAGTAAGTAATACTTCTACTTCACCCGGATGCTTTAAAGTAGCTTCTGCATATCCTGAAGCAGTTAAGAAACCTACATCTACTTGACCTGATAACATAGCTTCTGTTGTAGCTGCATATGATGTACCTGTTGTAATTTTGAAAGTATACTTATCACTTGTTTTGTTAAGTAATGGTTCAAGATTAGAAGCAAGTGTTGCAAGTTGTCCAGGGTCACGAGATGGAACGAATTGAACATTAATTACTGTACTTTCTTCTTCAGCACCACCACAAGAAGCAAGACTTAAAGCTGCTAGACCAGTTAAGGCTACGCAAGATAACATTTTGATTTTCTTCATTTTAATTTCCTCCGACAAATGAACATAAAAGCTTATCAGTTCTTTTATTAATTTAATTATAAACCTTATAAAAATACGCGTGTAATAAAATTATAATGGGAACGTTTTCTATTAAAAAATCCTTATTTTTTTGAAACTCTTAAGAAATCAAGTCAAGAATAACAAAATATAGAAAAATTTACTAATTTTAAGCAATTTTATTAGATAAATATTTTAAATTTTAAAATTTTAATAGACATTTTATATTGATGCATTTATAATATTTATAATTTAAGGAAGTGGTAAGTATGAAATATTGTACAAAATGTGGAGCTAAGCTTGCGGAAGACGATAAATTTTGTCCTGTATGTGGTGCTCTTCAAGAGGCTAAAGAACCTAATCAATCATCTACTGTTTATAACCCAATAATTGAAGAGGAGAAAGAACAACTTGAAGACTCTTCTAAATCTAGAGCTGTTGCAGCTATACTTTGTTTCTTCTTTGGAGGAGTCGGAGCACATAATTTCTATGTAGGTAAAATGGGACTTGGTATAATGAGAATAATGTTATGTGGATTTATCTTAGCTTCAGCTGCATTTGCAAATGGTGCTAAATCTATGATATTAGAATCATACAATAGAGGTCTAATAAGTCTAAGCGCTGCAAATTCCGAAATTCTTGTATTTAGTATGCCTAATTATATTACTACTGCAGCCAACGTTATATGGACTTTAGTAGACTTTATAATAATCCTTTTAGGTAAATTTAAGGATGTTCATGGTGCTCTTGTAACCGAATGGGGCGGAAGGAAACAATAAACAAAAAAGATTATCC
>CAVAIM010000033.1:0-8926 GCA_963588755.1 bacterium
AACGCTACAGGGACTGTAACAATTACAGCTACTACAACAAATAATATATCTACATCTAAAACATTTACTATTTTAAAGAAAACTTCCTATACAGCAAATGTTAAGTTGGCGCGCGATACAGTAATATCAATTAATCAAAGTGATATTGATACTTATGAAAAAATTAATTTATATTGCGAGAATGGTACTAATTCATTTGATGATGCACCTACATATTATGTTGAATTAAATAATATAGATGAGATTGCTTCATACACTGGTTCTAGTGTTGTAACTATTTTAGCTGATGGTTATGTTAATATTAATTTTATAATTAATGGTAATGTTACTTTAATAGGTAATGATTATTTAGGTATACAAGTCATAAGTATTAAAGATAGTGATGATCCACATGCGAAGATTACATTTAATACTAATGAATTAAATAGTATAGTTAGAATAGGGTATACTGACACTTTAAGCACTGAAGAAGAAAGTGGATTAGGTAATGCAACTTTCAAGTTAGCTAGTAATATTACATCTGATATTGATGTTAGTTCACTTGATACTCTAATTAATAATATGAGTGAAAAGAGTGTTCCATTTACATTATATAATAACTTAAATAAGACAATAGAACTTGATAGTGAAGCTAAACTATATGGCAATATTGGTGATACTATTAATTTAGGATATACTCTTAACTTAGAAGATACAAGTTTTAGTGTAAATTACATTTCAAGCAATACTGATTCAGTTAGTATTAATGCAGATGAGTTATCACTAAACTCATTAGGACAAACAATAGTATCAGTAGAAAGTACAGAGTTTGATTATCTATATGACTATATTATATTTAATGTTTATGAAGAACATACTGATGATATCTCAGTTATTGATATCACAAATGATTATGGAACTAATGAATTAATTTTAGGTGAGACTTATACACTAAATGTATCTAGTAGTAATTATATTATAGAATCTAGTGATGATAGTGTATTAAAGGTTAATGATGATTTAACAATCACTGCCTTAGCAAATGGAGAAGCAACACTTAGTGTATATTATAAAAATAATACTAAGATATTAACTAAAAAAGAATATAAGGTAATAATAAGAGAAACTGATATATTAATTAATGATATAACTGATAATTATCCAATTTATATTAATAATACTTTTGATTTAAGTAAGTATGTTACTGTTATACCTAATGAGGCTACTTATAAAGATTTAACTTATACATCAAGTGATACTCTTGTTTTAACTATTGATAAATCTGGATTAATTAGTGCAGTAAAGAGCGGTACCGCTATTGTTACTATAACTTCAAAGGGTGGATTATCAAAACAAATTACTTTCAAAGTTTTAATTCCAGTAGAAGAAATTACAACTGATATTGAAACTAAAGAAATAATTGAAACAGGATCAACATTTGATTTAAGTTCACATATTAGTGTATTACCTATTGAGGCAAGTAATAAAGAAGTTACTTATACATCAAGTAATAATCTAATCGCAACAGTAGATAATAATGGTTTAATTACAACTTTAACTAAGGGTGAGTTTAGTATTACTGTAACTAGTGTTGATCAAGAATCTATATCTAAAGTAATAAATTTTGAATCATATATTTCTGTTCAATCTATTGATACATCTAATTTAGATTCTAATACTAGAATCTATGATAAGGGTACTCTAGATTTATCTAAATTAATTAGTGTAGTGCCTTCTAACGCAACAAATACTAATCTAACTTATGAATCAAGTGATACAAGTGTACTTACTGTAGATGAGACTGGTAAAGTTTTAGCACTATCAAGTGGTAAGGCCAAAATAACAGTAATAGCAAGTGATAATGTATCAACTACTATTGAAATTGAAAGTTATATAAAAGCTACTTCTATTGATGTTAACTTAGAGAGTACTAAGATAGAAAAGGGTGCAACTCTAGACCTTGCAAGTCTTGTCACTTTATTACCTCTAGACGCAACAAATAAGACTTTAACATATACATCTAGTGATTCTAGTATCTTATCTATATCAAGCGAAGGTGTAATTAGTGCTAAATCTTCAGGTAGTGCTACAATTACTATCCATCAAGCTGATATTGAAAAGACTATTGATTTTGAATGTATTATAAGTGTTTCAGGAATTGAAAAGACAAATGAAAGTAGTCTAAATCAAGTTATTGAAAAAGGTGATACACTAGATATAAAGAACTACTTTAATGTATTACCTCAAGACGCTACAAATAAAAATGTTATTTATTCTATTGATAATTCAAATTGTGCATCAATCGAAGATGGTATAATTACTACTTTAAATAAAGGTAATTTCAATTTAAGTATCATTACTTTAGATGGCTCTTATTCAATAAGTTTTGATTTTGAAGTTTATGTAAGTGTTAAAGATATAGAGGTTGAAATACCTGATAACAATGTATTTAAGGTAAATGAAACTTATCAAATTAAGGCTCATGTTGTGCCTATTGACGCAAACGTGCAAACTCTTACCTACTACACAACTACAAATAAAGCTACTGTAAATTCTAATGGTTTAGTAACATTTGTTGAACTTGGTAAAGATAATGGTGAAGTTAAAATTACTATTAGATCTAATGAATCTAATATTGAAAAGACTCTAACTTTATATGTCGTACAACCTGTTACTGATATCAAGATTAATAATAGTGATAACCTTGTATTACCTGTAGGACAAACTTTACAATTAAACTACACAATATATCCTACAAATGCATCTAATAAAGAAGTTAAATATACATCTAGTAATTCATCTATCGCAAGTATATCAGATACTGGCGTTATAACTAGTTTAAGTATTGGTGAAGTTCTAATCAGCGTTTCTACAATGGACGGAACATATAAGGATTCAATTACTTTATATTGTGGACCTCATGTAGAAAGTATTGAAATTCAAAATAAAGAGACTCAAATGAAGGTTGGAGAATCTTTACAAATTAAGGTTTTAGTGCTTCCTAATGATGCGGCTAATCAGAAGTATACTTATTCAACAAGTAACTCAGATATTGCAAGTGTATCAGATTCTGGACTTGTCGTTGCAAATAAAACAGGACAAGTAAGAATAACAGTTACTACTATTGATGGTGGTAAGGTTTCAAGTATTACCTTAAATGTTAAGAATACTCAAGATAAACCAGCTGAAATTGAGACTACTAATGTTTTAGTATATAATGATTCAGTTGTAATTCTAAATCCTTTGTCTACAGTAGAATATAGATTAGTAGATTCTAATTCTAATGTTATCTATGATTGGACTCAAGAATTAGTTAATAATAAGATTATCTTTGATAATCTATCAGATAATACAACATATAGAATTGAGTACAGAACTATAGGTACAGCTTATAAAGATGCATCTGATGCATTAAGCTTTGAGGTTAAAACAGAAAAGAATCAATTTGTTCGTCTTAATACAGGCTTAATTGTATTAATGTTTATAGGTGGAATCTTAGTTTTAGGTTTAGTTATATTCTTTATTATTAAAGGTATAAAGAAAAAGAAGAAAGCTAATTAGAAAGAGAGTGATTAGTATGAAAAATAAAATTTTAATATTATTATCAGTAATTCTATGTCTTATTAGTTTTTCTTCTTGTAAGATTGAAAAGAGTAAAGACTTTAGTGTAAATGTTCCTGAAACAGTTTATATGGGAGACACTTCACTAAATGGATTTTCTATTATTCAAGATGAAAAGTCTATTGATGTGACTAAAGATATGATAGAGGAAGTTGATATACTTTATTTCTATCAAGAAGGAAGTCATGATATAAGAATTACTTATGAATCAGTTGAAAAAACTGTAACTATTAAGGTTGTAAGAAGAACTTTTGATTCATCAGTTAATCTTGAATCTAAGACTTATACTTATACAGGTGAAGCTTATACGATTGAAGTAAGCGGAGTATTACCAGCTAATGCAGAAGTTTATTATCCTTTAGGTAATACATTTACAAATGTTGGTACATATCAGGTGAGCGCAGTCGTATCTGCACCATATTATGAGACAATGACTTTTAACGCAACTATAACAATAGTTGAAGATAGTGAGGTGGCATAGATGAAGAAAATTAAATTTATAGCCATACTTCAACTTTTCATCATTATAATAACTGCAATATCAGTTACAACATTCCTAAACTTTAACTTAATGTTAAATGGTGCAAACTGGATTAGATGGTTCTTGTTCTGGTGGGTAATTACAAGTTTATTATTCAATGTTATACTTTCAAATAAATTTGCTGAAGGCGTAGCACAAGAGTGGGTATTCTTTATATCGATTGGTATATTAATATCCTCAATTATATCTTATATCTTATTCTCATTTATATATTCGGAATTCAATTTTGAAAATATGAATTGGGTTGGTTCACTAAAAGCTATTATTGAACTTGATTCAAGATACTATGGTATTGTACTTGCAGTATTTATTGGATTTAGTGCATTATATTTCTCATTCTTTGATAGAGATATGTTAAAGAGCTTTGGAAATGGATCAAGTCTTGGTGGTAAGGGTAAGCTAAACAGAGTTGATGCAAACCTTGAAAATTCTCGTTGGATGAAGAATGAAGAAAGATTAAAGATATTTAAAAATTATAAGTATGAACAATTAAAAGATGTTAAAAAAGATGGTGTGCCCGTTATGGCAAAGATGGATCAAAATGAGAAGAGTATGTCTGTTGCATTCTCAAGTCCATCTCATGGTTTAATCATCGGTTCTACTGGTTCAGGTAAAACTACTACATTCGTAAACCCAATGATTCAACTTCTTGCGACAACTGAAGCTCATTCATCAATGATTATGACTGACCCTAAGGGTGAATTGTTCTCTCTTCACTCTAAATATCTAACTGAAAGAGGATATGACGTTAAGGTTATTGATTTAAGAGATACTTATCAATCATATCGTTGGAATCCACTTGATTCTATTTATGATATGTATGAAGAATATCGTAATGTTTATAAACAAGCGTTTGAACGTACTGACAGTTTTGAAACATCAGGCTTAGAAAAAGCTAATCCTAAAGATGATTTTACAAACGCAGAGAAATGGTACGAATTCAAAAATAAAGCTTATTTAACTTATGAATCACTAGTACTTGGTATGAAGATTTATAAGAAGCAATTATATGATGAAGTTTATGAAAATTTAAATGACTTAACAAGTGTATTAATCCCAATTGAAAATGAAAAAGACCCAATGTGGGAAAAAGGTGCTCGTGCTATTACGCTTGCGGTGCTTTTAGCTATGCTAGAAGATAGTGAAATTGAAGAACTTCATATGACTAAAGATAAGTTTACATTCTTTAATTTAACTAAGATATTACAAAACTCTAGTAAAGATTATCTAGAACTTAGAAAATACTTCCAAGGTAGATCTCCTTTAAGTAAAGCTTATTCATTATCTAAACAAGTATGTGATGCAGCTGAATCTACTCGTGCTTCTTACATGTCTGTTGTTTATGAAAAATTAACTTTATTTAATGACTCAGGTATTTGCGGATTAACTAGTAAATCAGATTTCACTCCTAAGAGTTTAACTGAAAAACCTACAGCCCTATTCTTAAAGATTCCTGATGAAAAGACTACAAGACATAATCTAGCTGCTATCTTTATTCTAGATTTATATAAATCTTTAATTAAAGTAGCTTCCGCTAATGAAGATTTATCTTTACCTCGTAACGTTTACTTTATTCTAGACGAATTTGGTAACATGCCTAAGATTGAAAACTTCGATAAGATGATTACAGTAGGTCGTTCTAGAAAAATATGGTTTAACATGATTGTTCAATCTTATCAACAATTAAATAATGTTTATGGTGATAAGGCAGCTGATATCATTAAAGGTAACTGTGGTATTAAGATGTTTATCGGATCTAATGATATCGGTACTTGTAAAGAATTCTCAGAACTATGTGGTAACATTACTGTTGTTACAAAGTCTACATCATCATCTGATAGAAATGATGGTACTTCTGTAAGTAATCAAACTCAAGTTAGACCTTTAATTTATCCATCTGAATTACAAAGATTGAATAAACAAGGTGATATCGGTAATGCGATTATCGTTACATTCGGTAACTACCCATTAAAGACATTCTTTACACCAAGCTTTAAGGTTCCATTCTACAAAATGGGTCAAATGGATACATCAGAACTTTCAATGAATTATTTTGATGAACAATCAGCATTCTATGACGTATCACAAAGAAATGCAAAAATATTCCAAGAAGCTGAAAAGAGAAATATTGTTAAGCGTGGTAGACCTACTAAGGCTGAGGCTGAAGCTAAGAAAGCAGCCCTAGCTGCACAAGGTATTAAGGAAGAGCCTAAGAAGGAAAAGCCTAAGAAACAAACTAAGAAAGCAGAATTAACTGAAGTTGATAAGCTTATGTTAAATAGAAATATTGATTTCTTTGTAAATCAACTTAAACTTTATAAAGATGTTTCAAGTATTAGTGATACTGAATTAATGAAGTTAATTAAGGAAAAGATGAAAGAAGGTGATGATAATGAATAGAGTATACAGAAATATAATGAGAGTATTTACACTTATTTGTTTTATTACTATTATTTTATTATCATCAAATTCTTTAAAGAAAGCTATTCTTGCAACAGAGTCAACGCTTGTTCCTACTGAAGTTAAATTTGTTGATAGTAATAAAGAAGATACTTTAGATAATACTATTACTATTAGCTCAACAAGCTATAAAATAAGTTTTTATGTAAGAGTTAGAGGAGAAAGTGGTCTATATAACTTATATTTAGAAACTACTGATGGTACACTCCTATCAAGTGAAAGTGAATATACATCAATTTCATCGAATTCTATTTATGCATCTTGCAATATAGAAAGCGACGAAACATATGGTTATATTCCTGTAACTGTAGAAATGTCTAAGAAAGTTAAAGACTACGTACAAGTTGATGGATATCCTAACTATTTCTATTTAAATATAGCTAAGATTAATAACACAACATATAGTGATAAATCTTTAAAAGTAGAATGTGAAAGTACATATAAGTATGAAACTAAGACTAGCGATGCTGGAGATAAGAGTATTGTACTTAAGATGTATGAAAACATTACAAGTCAAACATTAGTAAATGATACTAAGAGAGCTGATAATGGTAGAAATAGTGTTACTAAATTAGATATTAATTTATCTAGTATTTATGATTCTAAATCTCAAGAGTTAATTCAAAATAAATTAGCTAATTACTATGTTGCAACAGGTGGTCAAATAGCTTGGGATAATAGCTTTGACTATGAAGTTGGTCTTGTTGAATATAATTTATACAATGGTACACTTGCAAATCCTATCAGTACAACAAGCTTTGTAACAAATACTTGGTCTGGTTGGGATTCAGTAAAACCAGGTGCTAATGCAGCTTATGGTGATTCATCAGATCATTGGTCACTAAATACTAAAATACTTACAACTAATGTATATGATAAATCAGATGGTACTCAAAATTGGTCTGATCATAGTTATGTACATAAAGAAAATGTAAAAACAAGTTATTATTTTGCGGAAAGCGCAAATGGTTATACATATTACCAAATTGATAATTCAACAAATAATAATCCATATATTACACTAACAAATTATAGTGGTGCATACAATTATGCCAACTATATCGCAACTTGTGGATCATATTCATATAACTATGTTGACTTTAGAGGAAGTTATGAAAAAACTATAAACTCTAATCGTAAACTTGATTATAAGAACTGGGTTGCAAAATCATTTATTGCTGATACTACATGTCCTATTGTTTCAAGTGTTTATTTATTAAATGCTGGTAAGAAGACATCATTTACAAAGAATGATAAGGTTAGTATTGCAGTCAGATTTAGTGAACCTATTCAAGTTTTAGATACTAAGAGTTTATATATTCAAGCTGATACTGATTCATATAGTGCAAACTTAAATCCTGTTAAGTTTAAATATAAAGCAGGTAGTGGTACTTATACATTAATATTTGAAGCTGACGCATCTAGTTATTCAAACTTAGAAGCTAAGATTAAACAAATCAAAACTATTAAATTTGGTACTACATCTGATTCTTTAAACGCAAATACAATTATTAGAGACTTCTCATCTAATTTATATACAGGTAATGTAAGTGGTAAGAATCAAAATACATCTACTATGGCTTATACTAAGGGTGGATATTTCAATGGTTATGATTATACATGCAATGTTGAATATAATGTAGATACAAGAACACCTAAGGTTACAATTACTCCTGATATTAAGGGCTTAAGTAAAGATAAAAAGATAACTATTGATTTTGGTTATAGTGATATTAATGCAACTCTTTATTATAAGTTTATTAAAGAAGCTGATTTAGAAGTTTATAGTGATGAAGACTTTGAAAAAGATTTATTAGAACTTGATAGTTCAATGGATATTGATGATTCTGATAAAACTGGTAGATATTATATTTACTATAAGATTGTTACTTATTATGGAAAAGAAGTATCAAATAAATCTGATTTATTAGATACTACTAAGAGAAGTGATTTTGAATTATTATATGATAATAATGCGCCAATAATCACAGAATCAAGTGATAGTGATATTCCTGCAACTAAGCTAGAATACACTAATAGTGTTTTAGATGGTAACAAATTAAATGATTCATATGACTTTACTGTTTGTTTAAAAGATTTAGAAGAATCGTATGTATCAAATAAAGGTAGATTTTCAAGAATTCAAACTATCAATTTCATATATTCAGAAAATGAATTTGAATTCAATTCTAATATCGGATACTTAAAATTATATGATGCTGATAACTCATCTAGTGCTCGTATAAAGTGTGATTCGACAGATAAGTATAAATATACATTTAATGTATCATATAGTGATTTATCAGATACATTAATTGATAAATC
>CAVAIM010000034.1:0-8890 GCA_963588755.1 bacterium
ATTATGAGAATATTCATATTTTAGAGTAATAGTATTATCTACACATTTAATCTCATCAACTAGCTTTTCTCTATCAAGATTTAATGAATATGATAAATACTTGCTTGTTTTAATATTTATATAAATTAAATCATCAGGATTAGAAGCTAAATAAGTAGATTCAAATCTATTACTACCATTAATTAAATAAGATATATTTAATATACCATTATCTAAGTCTAATACTCTTTTATAATCAGTTACTTTGAAAATATCTTTATAATTTATTATCAATTCACCCGCAACAGTATAAATACATTCACCCTTAGGAGATGAAAACAAATATTTAGATAATTCTTCTGCTTCTTTTATTTTATCATTTAATACTAATCCTTTTATTTTATTATTAGTTTCATAGAAGTTATCAGCATTTCTCTTTCTATTCTTCTTTCCAAGCCATACTGAATCATTATTTAATACTAGTTTTTCAGTATATGGATTACCATAAACTGAAGCACCTATTCTTCCATTACCAATTAGAATAGAATTATTAAATTCAGTTTTATCTTTACTTTTAGTATCTGCATAAAAATCATATTCTAGTTTCATATAATCACCAATTAATATGATAGCACTACTAAATAATATTACAATCTATTAATATAATATAGTTAAATCATCCTTAAATAATTAATCTTTAGAAGCTCTTTTTCTAGTCATTATCTTTAAATCTTGTAATGTTCTTCCATATACATCATCTTTAGCAACCAATAACAAATCACTATCCATTCCACCTAGCGCGTGTAGTGCAACAGCATAAAATCCAATCGCAACACTAGGATCACCTTTTTCAATTTTTGTTAATGTAGCCCGTGATATTGAGGCTCTTTCACATACAACATCCATAGATAAATTTCTTCTTAGTCTAGCTAATTTAATTTGACAACCCATTTGATTTAAAATATGTTTCGTTTGTGGTAATACATTTGCAGTTCGTTTTTCCATTTTAAATCTCCTTAACTACTATTATTGTAAACAAAAACAAGTGATTTTGTCAACTATAGTAGACATTAAGACCTTAAGTACTTTAAATATTGTATATATTTTTATCTACTATTATTTTTTAATTAAATCTTGAATTCATTATCCATCCTATATATTTTTAAATTATAATTTTCTAATAGGAACAAAAAAAATGCTGATATTGAATATTTTTATCAACATACAGCACTTTTAATTTATTCTATTATAATAAATCCACTTTTATCATAATGAATATTATCAATATTTTGTCTGGTTTGAAATATATCACCATTGTTAACGCTTAGAATATTGCATGCGAAGCAAGTAAATATTGCACTAGAATAACTACTACCACTCGAATATGTATAATGATAATTACTTTCTTCAATATACTCTATTACTTTAATCTTATTACCAGGAACTTTTAAACATTTAGATATATAATTTGAATTTGCTAATAAGCTTCCATCAATATTTTGAGCTGATATTGCATACACTCCATCATAATTTGCAGGATACATAATTCTTTCCATCCCTTTATCACCTGATGCTGCAATCACTATAACGTTATTTATCAACGCATAATTAATTGCATTTCTAACATCGTCATAATCAACATACGATCCCATAGATATACAAATTATTTGAGCATGATTTTCTATAGCATAATAAATTCCATCTGATAGAAGTTTACTATTAGTATGACCATAGTCATCTGCTACAACAATTGGTACAACCTTTGCATTATTAGCATAACCATAAACATCAACATCACCTAATATCAAACTAATTATATTACTTGCATGATAAGTAATACCACTCTCTATAGATGTTGAATTGTTTACAAAATTATATTCACTATCTATATTATCCTTATACTTAGTAATTATTTCTTTATTATAACCTGTATCTAATATGGCAATAGTAACATTAGATGTATCAGTTAAATTAATTTGATTTAAATTAATCTTTGAAACAAACCATTCATAATGTCTATCATTAGCCTTACAAGAAATTAATAAGTCACTAATAAGTACAATTGAAAATACCATTTTTATGATTTTATGCATAATTTACGCCTAAAACCATATTTATCAAGTATAGCAGTATTGTAATTGGAACAATATATACAATAATTCCATACCTAAGATTTCCAATAATCCCCAATTTTTCATCATTATTAGGATTATCAACATCGCATAATTTATTGATAGTCTTTCTAATTCGTTCATTTCTTTTTACACATATTTCAAAAGTAATAAAAATTATTATAATTAAAATAATTATACTTATCGAGAATGGAACATTTATGATTGGCTCAAGTTTTATTTCGGTGTTTGATATTAACGAAAATAATATGGTTAAAATTAATAAAAGATAATAGATTATCGAAAGAAAGGAGATAACTAGAATAATCACATTTACCATAGCAAGTATGTGATGGCAAGCAACTGATAAAAAGTCATGATTACTTTCAATAAATTTAGAATTGAGTTTTTCCCTATAAACAGAAATAATAAAAGATAGTATTTCAAAAAATAATGCGATAACAAAAATAACTGTTGAATAAAATCTCATGATAAGCTATATCCTTTATATGCACATAAAGTATAATGGAGAGTAGGTTTCTTTGAATCAATCATGGCATTTATCATTTTTGTAGAATCCGAAATCGTAGGTAACATCGTTTGTAAGATCATATAAGTACCAATACTATACATAAACAATATTTAATTAATTTCTTCATCATTTATCCCTACTCCTTTATGTTATATTAGTTAATCTCAATATATTGACTCTAAACACACGAAATATATTTTTTCGTATTTTACCATCTTTTATTATAGGACACAACTATTATAGCAAAGCATGAAAAAAGGATTGATATTTCTATCAATCCTGTTAGTTTCAAAATGGTGACCCGTACGGGATTCGAACCCATACATCCATGCGTGAAAGGCATGTGTGTTAAACCGTTTCACCAACGGGCCATGTATTTTCAAGTTTATCGCAACTTGCTTAATTAGTATACCACAAACTTATGTATGTTGTAAAGAGGAAATTTAATATTTTCTTACATTTTTTAAATTTTTTTAAAATTCAGGTATTTTAGAGCTTTTTGATTTCTTTTATTGTTAAATATTTCAATATTAAATATTAACTAGATAAAAGAAAAAGTTTGGCATATTTTTATACCAAACCTGCTATCAAACTAATGGCGTGGCAGCAGGGATTCGAACCCTGGCACCAGTTACCCGATCTACGTCCTTAGCAGGGACGCCTCTTGAGCCTCTTGAGTACTGCCACATTCTATAGATCTTTAAGCCTTTTCATTATATACTAAATTCATACTCAAGTCAATAAGAAAATAAAAATAAGGGCCGATAAGCCCCTATATTACTAATCTTTAATCATTGATAAAGCTAATTTTTGTTTCTTTAAATCAATTCCTATTACATATACTTTAACAATATCTCCAACCTTAACTAAATCAGATGGATGTTTAACATATCCTTTACTCATCTTAGAGATATGTACAAGTCCTGCCTCATGAAGACCACAGTCAACGAATACTCCAAAGTCTACAACGTTTCTTACTGTACCCTCTAGTTCATCACCTTCATGTAAATCTTCAAGGTGTGTTTGATTAGATTGTAATTTAGCACTAGAGAATGTATCTCTAATATCTCTTTGTGGCTTCTTAAAACAATCTAGTATATCATCTAGAGTATATTTATCAACATCAATATTAGCTAATACATCACTCTTATTTACTTGATTTACTATATTTACTACTTCGTTAGTCCCAAGTTTATTTAAATCAATATCTAAATATTTAGCTACCTCTAATGCCTTAGAATAACTTTCAGGGTGAATCGGAGTTTTATCTAGAATATTACTAGACTCATAAACTCTAATGAAACCAGCACATTGTTGATAAGTTTTCTCACCTAATTTAGAAACCTTCTTAAGTTCATTACGAGATGTAAACTTACCATTAGTATTTCTATATTCTACTATGTTAGCCGCAATAGTTTTATTTAGACCTGATACATATTCAAGTAAAGAAGGACTTGCAGTATTAATATCAACACCAACACTATTAACACAAGATTCAACAACTTCACCAAGTTTTTGATCTAGCGCCTTTTGGTCTACGTCATGTTGATATTGACCAACACCAATAGCCTTGGGTTCAATTTTAACAAGTTCTGCAAGAGGGTCTTGAATACGACGCGCAATACTAACTGCACTTCTCTTTTCTAGTGTTAAATCAGGGAATTCATCTTGGGCTATCTTACTAGCTGAGTATACTGAAGCACCTGCTTCAGATACAATAGTATACTTGCAATCAAGATTATATTTTTTAATAGTATTTGAAACAAATTCTTCACTTTCTCTTGAAGCTGTACCATTACCAATAGTTACAACATCTACCTTATATTTTTTAACTAAAGTAACAAATACAATTTCACTTCTTTCAAGTGCTTCTTTCTTAACCCCACTACCAGGATATTCTTCAGTAGGATGAATTACAGCTATCTCTAATAGCTTACCAGTGTTATCAACAACTGCAAGCTTACAACCAGTTCTAAATGCAGGATCTAGTCCTAATACAGTCTTATCCTTAAGAGGTGGTTGCATTAACAAATTCTTTAAGTTTAGACTGAATATGTTAATCGCGTCAGTCTCAGCTTTTAATGTTAATTCAGCTCTAATCTCACGTTCAATAGAAGGATATATTAATCTCTTATATGCATCCTTAATAGCTTCTTCTAATAAGCTCTTAAATACAGTATCTCTAAATATTACCTTAGATTTAATATATAGAATATTATTATCATCATCTCCTACTAAAGATACAGATAATATATTTTCTTTCTCAGCTCTGTTTATCGCAAGTATTCTATGATTCTTTATAGTAGAAATACTTTCACTATAATCATAATAATTAGAATATGTCTCTTTGTCATCTTTAGCATTCTTCTTTATCTTAGTTACAATAGTAGATCTTCTCTTAGTATTGTTTCTAACTATCTTTCTAAAATTTGCATTATCAGATACATCTTCAGCAATTATATCACTAGCGTATCCTAAAGCTTCATCAACAGTTGTAACCTCTTCAGTTAAATAAGGTTTAACAACCTCATTAACAACAACATTCTGAGGACATGATTCAATATACTTTGCAAGAGGCTCAAATCCCTTACTACGGGCAATACTTCCACGTGTTTTCTTCTTTTCTTTATAAGGTAAGTATAAATCCTCAATCTCTTGAAGTTTTGTAGATGCGTCTATAAGACTTGCTAATTCGCTAGTTAATAAGCCCTTTTCATCAATTAAACGCTTAATAGCTTCTTTTCTATCAAGTAAGTTCTTTTGATATTCAAATTCTTTATTAATTTCTCTAATCTCATTTTCATCAAGTGCACCAGTAGCTTCTTTTCTGTAACGTGCAATAAAAGGAACTGTTGCGCCTTCAGCTAGTAGATTTAGTACTGCATTAATTTGTTCTTCTTTTATATTTAAGTTCTTTGATAAAGATTTAATAATATTATTATCCATATATACTCCTTTTTCTAAAAAAAGAGTGCCCCTGCACTCTTTCTAATTCTTATTCAGTAATATAACTTGAGTAAGTTTGATTTAGATAATCTCTAATATTTTTAATTGTATAAGTGAAGTCTTTAGCTGTAGAACCACCAGATAATCCAGACTCACCTGTTGAAACTATTACACTAGACTTAATATATGTAAGCTTATCGTAAGTATCTGTATCATTAACCTTACCATCCATGAATGTTAACATTGCAGGAGATGTATATGATTCATAATCATCATTTTCAGATAAATCTGCATTAGATGAAATACTAGTGTTTACAATATAGAAACCAATTTCTGACTTCTTACTATCTAAAGTTTCAGTGCTGTTTTCGCTATCTTCAGCCTTAGCTTTTGCGTCATTAATCTTATTAACTAAAGTAATAAGACTTTCTAATTCGCTAGTAGCTTCTTGATAGTTTAAATATGTTTGATATTCAGTACTTGTCTTATCACAATCAGGTTCATCAATAACATAGTTGTTATTGTATACAAATACAAACATCTTCTTATGTTCATATTCACCCTTTGAATTATCAATAATCTTTTCAAGTTCATTATAATTAATTTTATATTGTGTATATTCACTAAATAGATTAGTTAAATCAGCTGTGTTATATTCACAGTACCAAATTAAGAAACCTACAATAGAACCTACAATTAATACACCTAAAATGCTTGAGAATATAATCCAAAACTTTTTAGATTTAGCTCTCTTTATTTTTTTGACAGAACGTGCCATTTTGGTCAACTCCTATTTAAAATATATGAAATTATTATAATTGATTAAATTATAATTTACAAGAGTTATGAAATTAAAGGACTTAGCCATTAAGAATTATTTTGTTTATTATTCTCTTCTATTTCTTGTGCTAATTCTTTAATCTTAATAAATCTATGATTTAATCCTGATTTAGTAATATGCTCATCATATTCATTATTTAAGATATCAATAAGCTCATTAAGTGAAGCATCAGGATTTTCAAGACGTACTTTCATTACAAGTAATATCTTTGGATCTAGTTGTTCAAGTGGATAATTATATTCAATAGTATGAATATATTTAACTTGTTTCTTCGCAGCTGATAGAGTCTTCATTTGATTTGCGATTTCTGCATTCATTAATCTTTGAATACCTGCCTTATAATCTCTTTTAATTACAAGGTTTTCTATTTCAAATACCATCTTAGAAGCACCTATTATACGAAGTACATCCGTAATTTCTTCAATATCTTTTAAGTATATAACAAAGTCATTACGACGCTTTACAATTTTTGCATTAAGTGAATAAGAAATAAGAAGTCTTTGAATGAATACTGACTCCTCTTGGTTAGAGGTTGCTATCTCAAAATGATATCCACCCTTCTTAGGATCATTAATAGAACCTTTCGCAAGGAATGAAGCTCTAAGGTATGCTTTCTTAAGCTCATCACTATCTTCTATCTTATTGTGATTAATAGAAGGACCTAATATATTTAAAGACTTAATAATTACATCACTTGATGTATCTATGGTTACATTATAATGTATTCCTAAATTTAACTTCTCAACTTGATGAGTAAGTAATGTAGTTTTTGCATTATATAACTTCTTAACTATTTCTAAGAAACGACGGGCTACATAAGCATTTGCGGATTCAAATGAAATAATAAATGATAGATTTCTAAGTATTATTTCACTTGATAAACGCAAATATGCTTCAAGCTCAGCTTCCATCTCTTCCTTAGAGCCAATAGCTAGCTGTGCTACTTCTGTTTTACAATCTTGTGCAAACGACATAATAACACCTATTCATTAACTATTTCTAAAATATTTTCAAGTCCTTGAATTAAGTAGTTAGGCTCTTCTGCCTTAACCTCTTCAACCTTAGTAGAATAAAGTACTCCACAAGTCTTCATAGTCTTAGACTCTTTATATTTTAAATAATAGTTATTCGCATTCTTTCCTGCCATCATATCAGTAGGTGCGTCTCCTACATACATACCATGTTTAGAAAATTTAAAATGATCCATTGCGATTAAGATACCACATGGATTAGGCTTAGGTATACATTCACCTTCACCAATAATATAATCAACATAGTCTAACATACCATTAACCTTTAGACCATATTCAACCATTTCCTTAATCTTAGAAGATACTACACATACTTTGTAACCTTTGTTATGAAGTGTTCTTAAAGTAGCTTTCGCATTAGGGAAAGGTTTAACAAATTCATCATGATGTTCTTTATTATATTTTCTATATACTTCAATAAGTTCATCTATCTTCTTAGGATCACTTTCATATTTAGAGAATGTATCATATAGCGTTGGTCCGAAGAATGAATTTAGCTCCTCACTAGTTAACTCATGATTAGGGAAATATAGTTGGAATACATAAGTAAATGTTGAATCAATTAAAGGCTTAGTATTAAGTAGTGTACCATCTAAATCAAAGATTACAGTATCAATATTATTATCTTTCTCATTATTTATTATATCTTGATAAGTACTTGATGACATAGCTTTAATATGTCTCTTTAAAATTAAGAATGTAATACCTACTACTATAAATAATACAGACATTAAAATAGATACTGAGATTCCTCCTATCATTAATGGTTCATCTACACCACTATTTAATCTAATATTTTCAGTAACAATTCTTACCATACCATACCAAACTAAATAGATACCCATTAAATCACCTGATTTAAGTTTATTAGACTTTCTTCTTAACATTAATATAATAATTAAACCTAATAGATTAAGACTTGATTCATAGAAGAATGCAGGTTGTCTATAATGTCCGTTAATATACATATTATCAGCTATCCATGAAGGGAAGAAATACTCAAAGAAACTAGTATTGTTTACAACAGCACCATATAATTCTTGATTAAAGAAATTACCATATCTACCACAGATTTGACCTACTAAGAAGCCTGGAGCTACTATATCTAATATTCTATATAAAGATATCTTCTTTATATGAGTATAGACAATAATAGAGATTAAGGCGGCTATTACTCCACCTTGAATTGCAAGTCCTGCAAGGCCCTCATATTGTCCGTTTCTAAAACCTAGAACTTCTGCGAAGTTATTAAAGCTTGATAAGTTAAATAATACGTACCAAAGACGTGCTCCTATAATTGAAATAGGTACAATAATTACAACACCAATACCTATATCAGTTTTCTTTATTCCTAATCTCTTACCTTCCTTAATTCCCATGACATATGCAATTATAATACCAATTAGTATGCATATAGCATATAAATTAATTCCAAATATCTTATTAGGAA